>DASYCL010000417.1:0-1748 GCA_036500245.1 Polyangiaceae bacterium
AGCTGTTTCGCCGCTACACGCCCGTGCTCGAGCGCGTCCTTTGGCGTTCGCTGCGCGACGAAGTGCCGGACTTCGTCCAACAAACTTTTTTGCACCTGCATCGCGCGCGAGCAAGCTTCACCATCGGCGCGACGTTCCGGCCTTGGCTCTTGAGCATCGCGATCAACTTGCAGCGCGAGCACTTCCGGCGCTTGAAGCGTCGCCGCGCGGTGCACCCAGACGTGTTCACCTTCGGCTCGCGTTCACCGACCGAGCCGGACGTGATTTACGAAGCCGAACGCGCATGCCAAGCCGTGAAGCTCTTGCCGGCGCGAGAGCGCGAAGTGCTCGAGCTCTTGTGTGGCGCGGGGCTTTCGACCGCCGACATCGCGAGCGAAATGGGCACGACTACCGCGGGCGTCAAATCGCTCGCTCACCGTGCTCGCCAACGCCTGCGCGCGAGCCAATGATTCTTCCGCGCGTGCTCGCCCGAGACGCGAGTTTTGGGGTCGGGGCCCCAAAACCTGGGGGTGAGGCTCCGCTGAATTCACTTCAGCGGAGCGGGGGCTGCGCCCCCGATGACAGATCAGTTGGAGCTGGCTTCGAGCACGAACGGGCTCAAGGGATCGAGCAGATAGCCTTCGTCCGTGCGTTGGATGAGCGAGCGCAGGCCGAGCTTGCGCAGCGTGGAAAGCGCTACTTTCATGCGATTTGCGGCGGCTTCCGCGGTCATGCGTTCGCCCGGCCAAGCGTAAGCCAAGAGCTCGTCTTGGCTCAGCGCGACACCGGGCATCGTCATGCGCCGTTCGGCCAGGGCGCGCACGATGCGCACGAGCTGCGGGCGCGAGCTCAAGTCGATGGTGGCTTCGCCGGGCGGCGCGAGTGCAGCGCGACCGACATTGAAGACCCAAGCTTCGGAGCGCAAAGCGCGTTCGAGCAAACGCAAAGCGAAGCGCGCATCGTCGGAGTGAGCCAGCGCGCCGGAGTCAAGGCGTTCGCGGGCGCGCCGCGAAAGCGCCAGCGCACGCGAGCGCTCGGCGTGACTTTGAGCCGCGTCGCCGCGCGCCTGCGCTTGTGCGCTCGAAGCGAGCGCGAGAAAACCGCGGTGCAACTCGAGCGCCTCGACGAGACCCGGATCGCCGACCTCGACGAGCAATTTTTCGGCCGCGCCGAAGGCTTCACGCGCCGCGGCGGTCCGTCCCCGCGCCGCATCCGCGCCGCCCAAGGCAGCCAAAAACAAGCCTTCCAACCGGCGATCGCCAACTTCGCGCAGGACGCGCAGCGCGCGCGCGTAGGCAGCGCAAGCCAAGTCCAGCTCGCCGAGCTCGTGGTGCAGCGCGCCGGAATAGCCGCGCACGTGCGCTTCGAGCAAGCGCGCGCCCGCGCGGCTCAGCTTGCGCTCGGCGTTCTCGAAATGACGGCGGGCTTCGGCGTAACTGCCGCGCTCCTGAGAAAGGATCGCCAAATTGCCTTCGACGATGCCGGCCAAGATCGGATCTTCGAGCTCTTCCAGCAAGGTGATCGCGCGACCATAGTGCTCGCGTGCTTCGTCGAGCCGAGCTTGCTGGAGGCGCAGACTGCCGATGTCTTTGCACAAGCCCGCTTCGAGCCGTTGATCGCCCGAGCCGATGGCTTCGGCCAGCGCGCGTTCGTACAAGGCGAACGCTTCGTCCAGCTTGCCTTGGCTGTGACAGAGCAAGCCGAGGCCGGCGTGGCCGCGCGCGCGCACGTGCACGGCGGGCGCACCGGGCGAAGCGAGGGCTTCGTCG
>DASYCL010000418.1:0-2757 GCA_036500245.1 Polyangiaceae bacterium
CCCTCACCGGTGGCGGTCTTGCCGTCGACGCGCAGCGCATACTTCGAACCGTGCGCGCAACCCTCGCTCATTTTCATCTCACCGATGGGCTCGATCGTCGAACCCTTGTCGTCCTTCGCGGCCCACCAGTAGCCGCCGCGCCCGCCGACCTGTGAGACTTGGTTGTTGTTGTCCTCGAGATCGTCGATCAACCCGTCGGCCGCGGGCACCATCGCGCCCGCACAAGTCTTGATCGCGACGACCCCTGCAGCGGCATTCGGCGTCAGTGTCCCGCTCGGCGGTGCAACAACCGAAGCGCTCGTTTCCGGCGCGGTCGCCGACGGCTGAGGACAGCGACAACACGCGCCGAGAGCCTGGGTGAGGACTAGACCCGAACCAAGAACGAGCGACGAAAAACCAGCTCCCATGCCGCCGAGCCTACACGGCTCGACGCTTCACCACCAGAAGCTCGCCAGCAGCGAAACCATGTCTTTATCCGGCACAACCGAGTGGTCCTCGACCGGCGGATAGCCCGCTTGCACGTTCGTGTTCACGCCGTCAATCCAATGCGAGTATTGCAAAGCGACTTGGTCGTGCGCCTGCCAACCCGTGCGGAAAATGACCGCGGGAGAGATCACCTTGAACGTGGCAGTCGAGTCGTTGACATTTGGCTGGACCAAATCGACGCGTACCGTCGCCGCAAGCCACGGCAAGAAACTGTACGAACCCATCGCGCCGAGTTTGCGCTTGGTGATGTTGTCGTAGGCGCTGTCTGCGCTGTTCACCTTCGTTTGAATGCCGAACAAGCTGACGAAGATATCCGGACCGTCACCGTAGAACGGCTCTGGGTAGCGCAAGAGCCGCGCGAGGCTGAGATCGTACTGCGCAGCGATGATCGCGAGCTTGCCGGTGCCGCCCGAGTTTTCGCCGAGGTATTGCTGCATCAATCCTGGGCCGCCCTTGGTGTTCAAGATTTCCACGCTGCGACCGACCGATGCAGCCTTGTCCGCCTTCACTTCGGTGCCGCCGATGAACAAATGCCCGAAGCGACCCATGGTGAAGCGCAGTTCGCCACCGTAGAGGTTGATGCGGCCATCCGGGTTCAACGCGGACACGCTCGCGCGATCGTCTTGGCTCCACGCGGTCATGTAGTGCGCGCCGAGCGTGACGAAGTTCATGAAACCGATGCCGAGATGCGCATGGTTCACGAACGTGGTGCCGACCTTGGTGTCGGCGAAATCGTTCCAAGCATCGGGGATGATTTGCGGGGGAGCTTTGTCGTTTTGGCCCTGAATGCCTTGTTCGACGGAGACCGTCCAATCGTCGCTGAGCCGTAATTTGGCGAGCACGTTTTCGCCAGCGCCGTTCGTGCGCGCGAAAATCGGGGTCGCGTAGCGACCTTCGTCGTACTCGCCCATGATCCCGTAGCGGTTGCTAAACGCGCCGACATTGGCTTCGAAGTGCACGTTCTTCGCGAGATCCGGCAAGTTGAAATTCAGGAACACGTCGTTGATGCCGGCTTGCGTCGGAGCATCGAAATAGGAAGACGCGCTCGTCGCGCTGGTCGCGAGCAAGATCACGTTGCCGGTCACGATCGAATTGCCGTACGTGAAGTTGAGCTGCGTGTACGGCAATGGCACGACGCCCGTGTGGTTGAACGTCTCGAGATCGTCGGGCACGACCGGCGGCGCGTGCAGCACCGTCGAGCTCTGACCCGGACCCGGATTTTCCCGCTTGCCGATGCCGACGCGGAAAGGCATCGAGAAAAAGCCGTGGAAGTCGAAGCGCCAATCTTGCTCGTCCTTCGGCTTTTGGCCGAACGCGGGCGTCACGCCACCAGGCAGCACGGTGCCTTCGGGCGAGCCGGGGCTCAGGCCGAGCGACGGATCGGGCTTCTCCTCGGTGTCGTCCGCGAACGCAGGCAGCGCGAGTGACGTTCCCAATAGCAGCACCGCGAATTGAAGTCCGCGCTTCATTCGAAACCCACTTTCTGTGTTCACGATTTTGTTCACGATCAAGTCCGATTTCTGGGCGGATAGTGGAGTCACGCTCACCACCACATGCCGAAGGAGACAGCCAACATCTGGTTGTCCAGGTTTTGATGAGCGACGGGGTCAGTGCCTTGCGCCGCGGTGTGAGCGCCGTAGAACCAGCGCGCGTACTGCAGAGTCACGAGCTCGTGGCTCGTCCAGTTACTCTTGAAGTAAATCTTCGGAGTGACGACGGTGAAGCTCTGCTCCGGATCCTTCGAATCCGGCTCGACTGCGTCGAAGCGAGCACCGACACCGAGCCAGGACAAGAAGCGATAGGTCCACTCGGTCGCGACTTTGTTGCGCGAGCGCCCATCGAAGGTCGGGTCCGGGCTCGTCGTTTGCGCGTGGTGAAACGAGACCATGCCGACGAGGTCCGGGCCTTCACCCCAAAACGGCTGCGGATACCGGAGCAGCGTACCGAAGCTCAACGTGTACTCGGTGCCGACAACAAACAGAGTACCGTTGCCGCCCGAGTTCGGCCCCCACCAATCCGCGAGCAAACGCACGCCGGTGCCGCCGTAGGTATTGAGTCCGGTGAGGAGCTGCGAGTTCTGGCCCTTCACGTAGGCCGCGGCGAGCGTGTAATAACCGAAGCGGCCGCCTTGCATGCGGAAGTCCGCCGCGACTTCGGAGATCTGGCCGTCTTTGATGTGCGCTTCGTCGACGCCGTTGGTGTTCTTGTCGTCGTACGTTTGGACGTTACGATCGTCTTGGCTCCAGTTGAAAAAGTAGTGGAGCCCGGCTT
>DASYCL010000419.1:0-14964 GCA_036500245.1 Polyangiaceae bacterium
CATAGAAAGTCGCGACGCCGAAAGAGCAAGCTGGCACAAGTGAGCAAGAGGACCGCCCAGGCAAGCGCGTGAAGCACGGCCATGCCCAAGTAGGCGCCGAGAGGTACACCCGATGCTTCACCGGTGAGCAGCGGCCGCGGCGGCACGTAGAGCATCAAGTTGGGCACGATTTTGGCGAACCAGCCGCCGATCTGCGCGAGCGTCGCGCCGTACATGCGCGCGGGCAAATGTGCGAGCGTATCGGCGCTCCGACCGATCACGAACACGCCGAAGGTGCAGATCGCGGTCAAAAATGGCGATGAAAACGCGGCGAACAGCGTCGCGATCGCGGTCACCACCGCGACCTCCGACAAAGTCAAAAGGGCTGAACCGAGCACGACTCGACGATCGTCGGGCGCCGCACCCGCAAACCAAGCGCCGACGAGCAGCAGGGCGAACGCCCAGGGCAAAGGCGCGAACGTGCGCACGCGCGACCAGCGCAGAGCCAGCGCGCCGAACCCGAGTGTGATGCCGCCACCCAGCGCGAACGCGGCCGCGGGCGAGCGGCCACCCTCCGCGCCGAGCGCGAGCAGGAGCACGCCGGAATCCGCTGCGATGAACACCGCGAGCGTGAGCACAGTGCCGAGGTATTTGCCGACCAAATACTCCGAGCGACGGATTGGTCGCGCCAGAATCGGGAAGATCGTTTTCAGTTCGATCTCGCGATAGAGCGAAGTCGCGCCGAGTACGACCGCGACGATGATGCCGTAGATCGAAATCGAAGCCGCGCCCAAGTCGCTCACGACACGCAGGCTCGAGTTGAGCGCGAACGCGCCGACGATCAGTGAATAGCCTGCCGTGGCGAGCGCGAGCGCGAAAAGCCCATAAAGGATACGCGCGCGCACCGCTTCGCGATAAGTGTTCAGAGCGACGACCGAGACCCGAGCGAGCATTCGACTCGGGACATCTTGTCAGGATTTTTTTGGTTTGTCGTGAAATCTGAGGCCGAGGCTCAGAGCGCGGCGAACGCGTGCGGCTCGACGTAGTCGCGAATCTGGCGCGGCGCGCCGAGCACGACGCGTTCGATCGCGTTGCTGAAAAATAGACTGGCAATGCCCGGCCCGAGGTCGATCGCTGCGGCGACCGTCACGACGCTCTTGCCTTCGCCGAACGGCTCGACGCGGAAAAAGCCGAACACGTCTTCGATGTCGTGCGGCCGCGTCGGATCGAGCTGGAAGTGGAGCTCCGAGCGACCCGGCACGCGCTCGAGGCGCACCGTGTACGAAGCCTCGAGCGCGCCCTGACCTTGCACGAGCTCGATCCGCGCGACGTTGCCTTCGACGTCGATCAAGTGCGCGGCTTTGGTGCGCGGCAATGCTTGCGGCAAAGTCTCGACGTTGCTCAGCGCCACGAGCACGTTCGCCGCCGGTGCATTCACGATCGAATACGAGAGCCCGCCGACATAGCTGCCGCGCTCGTTCTCGAAATGCATCGGCCGAGACACCACGTCGCCGGCAAGCAATGCTTCGCGCTCGGCGCGTGAGAGCTTCGGCGCGTCCCCCGCTGCGGCAACAGCGCTGGCACTCGCAAAGACAATCGAGCACATCGTGGCGGCAAAGTGCAGGGTTCGCATCGCGTTTCTCCGGGACGAAGCTCAGACGCAAGCTCGTAAGCACCGGGCGTGCCGCCCGCGAAGACCATCAGGCTAGCGCTTTTCGGCCCCGCCGCGGTCACAAGGAATTTTCTCGTACGAATTCAGTCGCTCATGGCGATAACCCAATCAATCAAAGGCTATCGGGCGTGACATATACGTCCAGCGACCACGCACCGGAGTCTCCGGCATAGCCGTCCACTTGTACGTAGTAGTCGCCGGCATCCAAATCCAAGTCCAAATAGCTGCGATCCGGCACGTAGCCCGCGGCGCAAGCCAGCGGCAGCTCAGCGCCGGGACAAGTCGCGCCACTGCGCACGCTCAGCATGGTTTGGTAGTTGCTGCCCACCATATCGAGCACGACGCGGCTTTTCGCCTCGAGCAACAGGTGCAGCATTTGATCGGGCGCGCCGCCGGGATCTTGATTTCCGACGTCGCAGCCTGCGTCGAAGTCCGGGTTGGCGTTGGCGGTGTTGCCCTGAAAGTGCCCGCCGGTCGCGGGGATTTCGAACGGCGCCGAGCAGTCGTCCGCGAAGGCGACGAATATCGTCGCTTGGGCGGGTCGCGTGAACGCGGTGAGCGTGAGCGGATTGCCGGCCGCGCTTTCGGCGACGGCGCGATACGTCCCAGCGGGCACGCCGTAAGCGTGAGCGCGCGCCGCGCTCGTGAATACGTCGGTCGAGCTGATCGGCGTGCTGGTCGAAAGCCCGCACGCGAGCAGCGACGACGCGGTGCAGCTCGCGCCCGCCAAACTCACACCGACAGTGTCGTTGTTGGAGGAGCCCGCCACGAGTAGCACGTCCGATGCGGCACTCAGCGTGAGGCTGTGCGTGGAATCGGGCGCGCCGGCAAGACAGCCCAGATTGACGGCGTCAGCGTGATCCGCAAGCGTCAAATCGATCGTTTCGCCGAGCGTGAGCGCGGGCGGATTTTCACAGCCTTCGTCGGCGGGGGGCGCGGTTGGATCCGATACGTCGAGCTGAACGTTCACGTCGCTCGGACCCGTGGAGCCGACGGCGAGGAAATATTTCCCAGCCGGCAGCGCGCGCGCGAACAGCGACACTGGCGTGCCGACGCGACAGCTGAGCTCGTCGCTCTTCGCGCTGCAATGCGCGTCGCGCAGCGACAATTCGGGCACGCCAAGCGTGTCGAGTGGGCTCGCAAAGATATTTACGTCTTTTGGCGCGGCGAGCGTGAAGTCGTACACGAGCTCGCTCGAGCCGTCGGAGCACGCACTTTCGAGATCGGGCATCGCGTTGGCGAGCGACGCCGTGAGCGGCGTGCCCGGCACGATGGGCGCGGCGGTGCCGCACGTTTCATTGCTGGGGGCGCTCGTTGCGGCGGAGAACTTCACGGTCAGGTCCACGTCCGTCTCTTGGTCGGCCGCGACGTAAAGTGGATAATTCCCCGGCGCGAGCCCATAAAAATGCATGCGCGACTCGCTGCCCGCGCTGCCGACCGTGCTCGCCGCGCAGCTCGCGCTGGCCGTGTCTCCGCAAGTTTGCGCCGTGGCGAGCGACACTTGCGTGGCGTCACTTTGCGCGACGACGTCCACGTCTTGCGGCGGGCCAGCCGGCACTGAAAGCGCGACCACGACATCGTGAAAGTTTTGTCCAGTCGGCGCGCAAGTCGTCGGATAGTCGAGCACGGTCGCGACGAGCGAGAGCGACGTTGTGCCGCTCTGGCCGATCAGCAGCGGATCGGAGCAGGCGTCATGAGCCGGAGACACGCAGGGCATCTCGTCGATCTGGCCGTCGCAGTTGTCGTCTTTGCTGTTGCCGCAGATTTCCTTCTCTTTGCTCGACACGGTCGGATCCGTGTCGTCGCAATCGCCGCCGCCGCAATTCCACACCGGATCGCCGTCACCGTCGGCATCGCGCGGATCGTGCTGACACGAGTGATCCTTTTCGATGCACGTATCGATCGTGCATGAGTCGCCGTCCGTGCACGACACGGGCGCGCCCGGGGCGCAGCCAAGCTTTGGATCGCACACCTCGGGCCCGTTGCAATACACCCCATCGTCGCAAACGCTATCGTTCGGCGTGTGACGACAGAGCTTGAGGCTCATGTCACAAGAATCGACGGTGCAGTCGAGGTCATCCTTACATTCGCCGTCGTCGGTGCACGGCGCGCCGAGGGTCGGATCGACGGCGCCGTCGCCCACGTTGAGCCCGCCGTCATCGTCGTCGGCACCGCCGGCGCCAGCTTCACCCGAGTCCGGCGCGAATGGACTTCGCACCGAATGGTCGCCACAAGCTGCGAGCATGAACGCACCCAGAAACGCCGCGCCAAACCATGACCGGGCGGCCGCTCGCTCGAATGCGGTCAACGCGGCGAACGCGGGCCGAGCAAGGGAGTTGCGCCCCCGATTGGCATTCGCTCTCGTTGCCGTTCCCGTGCCTAAGGCCGTCACTTCAAGTTGCCTTTCGCCCACACAATAGTACGCGGTAGCCGTCTCGTCCCGCTTCGTTCTATGATTGCGCTACTGTGTCGAAAGATCGGCTCACGCGGCACGAGCTCAGTTGGTTACTCGCCCAGGAAGCGCGCGGCGCGGCCCACGCTCTGCGCGAGGGCGTAACGCAGCTCAAACAGCCGGCGCTGCCAAAAGCGGGGCCCGAAATAAACATCGCCAGTAGCGACTCGAGTTTGCCGGTCGAGACCAATCTCGACGCGCTCGAAGACGCGATCAACATGTTGAGCGCGCTCAACTCGGGCAGCCGTGGCAAAACGCGCCGCGGTCGCATCGACCTAGCGGCGCTCTTGTACGAAGTCGCGCCGAACGCGCGCATCGCGATCGAGCCCGGCTCGGGTACCGAAGTGTTCGGCGAGGAGTCGGACATGCGGCGCATGTTCCATATGCTCGTCAACCAAGACAGTAGCCCGACCGGACAGAGCGGACCGTCCGAAGTCGAAATCCGGCGCCAAGGCGAGTGGGTCAAGATTTCGGTTCAGCTCGGTCCGGATACCGCTGCCGCGGGCGACATCGAGCGGCGCTGGCTCAGCCGCATGGCCACTCGCTATGGGGGTTGGGTCGAGCTCGAGCGCGGCATGCAATCGATCTTTTTGCCCGCGGACGGCGCGAGCGATCAGCGCGAAGTCGTCGAGCTGCGCAAAGAGCTCGAGCAAGCTCAGCAACTCGGTGAGGCCTACGCGCGCGAGCTCGCAGCAGTCGTTACGGCGGGCGATTTGCGCAGCGAAATCCCGCCGACCGCACCGCCCGAAACCGGCGTCGATCGACTTGAGCTGCTGCAAAACACGGCCTCTGCGTTGCAGCGCGTATTGCGACACTGGCTCGACGGCTTGCGCGCCGACGTGGCCGAGCTCGTGCAGCAACTCGGCGAGCAGGCACCGCTCGCGCAGAGCTTCTCTCGCCGCATGGTCGTCGGCACTGAGCTGCTCGGGGATTTGGGGTTGCTCACCGAGTGCGATTTGACCGAAGCCGTCAAGCGCGCGGACGTCGCGGAGCTCGCGCGCGATGCAGCGCGAGACGCAGAGTCACGCGCTGCCCGTCACGACATCACGATCGAAACGAGGTTGCCCGAGCGCGCGCCATTCGAGACGCGCGCGTCCGAGCTGCGCGTGCTATTGCGCGCGCTGCTGCACCACGCCATCGCCGCGACTCCACGCGGCGGACACGTGTCACTCACGATCGTGCCGACCGAGATGGGACTGATGCTCAGCGTGGAGGACGGCGGCCCGGTCGTGCCCGAAGCGTCGCGCACCGACGTGATTCAGCACCGCACCGATCCGGCGAGTTTCGGTCGCCCGGCAGGAGTTTCGCTGCTCGTCGCCGACGTGATCGGCGGCGTGCTCGGGAGCGGCGCGAGCATGCGCGAAGGTACCGGCGGCCGGAGCGAAGTCTGGATCGTGCTCCGCCCGCGCCCGGAATGAGCGCGGCAAGCAGAACGAGCGCAAAAAGCGCGAAACAGAACGAGCCGCGCGCGAGCGCGCCGCGACAACGAGCGGGCCGAGATTTTTGGCGCGGTGCGGGCGCATCTGGGCTATTCTCCGAAAAATGCGCATTCTCGTCGTGGAGGACCAGGACTCGATCCGCCGCATGATCGAGGCATTGGTGCAAGCGCGCGGCTACGACGTGACCGCGGTCGCGTCAGGCACCAAAGCCATCGATGTGGCCATGACGAACCCGCCCAATTTGGTCTTGCTCGACCTGAATTTGCCCGGCCAATACGACGGCTTCGAGGTCTGCCGCCGACTGCGCGGCGATCCGGCAACGAGCAAGGTCCCGGTCGTGATCATCAGCGCGTTGGACGACCAGGACTCGCGCAATCGCGCCACCGAGGCTGGCGCCACGGCTTATTATACGAAGCCCTTCAGCCCGATCGCCCTGCTCAAGGAAATCGAGCGGCTGAAAAATCTGACGCTGGCGACGTAGTAGTCGGCGCGCGCGCCGTTTCACAAAAGCTTGAGCAAGGATTTCGCGCGATCTTCGGCCGCCGCGATCAGTCCGCGCGATTCGATCGCCGGAATGCGCAGGACTTCGCACAGCTCGTCGATGATCTTCTTTTCTTTAGCGTCTTGCTCACCGTCCACGTAGCTGAGCAAGACGGCGTGTTGCAAGAGCACGCGCCGCGCGTCCGCGCTCAAATCGTGAATCGGCACGTCCTCGAGTTTCTTTGGCTCGCGCGCGAACATCCGCAATTCGTGCGCCTCACTCGGCGTGGCCTCGAACGCTTGCAAGAGTGCTTCGAGCACTTCTTTTTCTTCGCCAGCCAAGCGCCCGTCGGCCCAGGCCACACTGACCAGCCCTTTCAGAATCGCCAAGTTCTGAACGTGCATCGCAGCCGAGCTTCTCAGATCCCGACGGCCTTTGCCACGAGCTTTCGAGGGCGCGCGCGCCCGAGCACGATTCACGCGAGTTCGAGCGCGTGAGCCGCGCGGCCGGAGCTAACGAATGAGCGCGGCAAACGGCGCGGGCGTCAGATCGAGCTCGGCCATTTCCTTGATCGCGCGGCACAGCTCGCGATGGCCATCATCGGAGGCGATTTGAAAACCCTGCAAGAGCTCGCGCACGTCGCTTTTACGCGAAGCGACGATGGCGACTCCGTGCGTGAGCGGTTCGACTTCCGGCATCGGCTCGGTGCATTCGTCGCTCGACGGCGAACACGCGCAGAGCTCGGGCATGGCTTCGCTCGAATCCAAGGCCGACGCGTCGCCGACTTCGAGCTCTTCGGCTTGTTCGTCTTGGCAACGAGAGAGCTCGGCAATCAACTCCGGCGCGAGCACCGGCAACTCCGCGGCGAGGCTGCCGAGTGTCGGTGTGCGCGGCATGGGCTCGAGCGCGACGGGAGCTTCGGGCGGAGCCGCTGGCCGCTGCGATTGACGCAAAATCACCGGCTCGGGCTTGGTGCAAGCTTCTTCGGCTAGCTCGCCGTGAAACGCGGGCTCTTGGCTCGCGACGGCGATCGGCGCGATCTCGACGTCGCGCACGAGCGTCAGCGCATCGCTCGGTTCCTCGTCGATGAATTCGACGTCTTCTTCGAGCAGGAGCACGCCTTTCGTCTCTTCGGCCACCGCATCGCGCAAATCGAGCGCGACGGTGAGCGCATCACTCGGCGATTCTTCGATTGCAACGGGCTCGTCGCACAGCGTGGTCACGACGCCGTCCAAGCTCGGGCTCGCGACGAGCTCGGGCTCGGCTTGCGTCAACGGCAAGGGAATCGCACGCGTTTCGCCGTCCTCTTCGTCGGCCAACGCCGCGATTTCTTGCACCGCTACGGGCACGACTGCAGGCACGACGATTTCTCGCGTTGCAGGCGCGACTGCGATTGCGTCGGGCGCAGGCTGCGCTGGAGCTTCGATCCATTCGGGCAATGTGCCGCGCGAGACGGCGCGCGCCGTCTCGCGTTGCAAGCGTGCCAGCGCGCGGCGCGCAGCCGCACGATTGACTGGAATCAACGCCGCTTCGAGCTCTTTGACCAACACCGGTAAACCGACTGCAGCAGTCCGTCGACCCGCGCGCATCAAGGCTGCGCTGCCCGAGCTCGCGACCAGCAAGAGCTCGTCGAGCACGCGACGGAGTGAGAGCTCGGCGTCCGCGTCCGAGCTCGCTTGGCCGCGCGAGAGGCGCAGCGCGCCTTCCTCGGTGAGCACGACGTCGTGCGCGTCGATCAGCCGTGGCGCATTGAGCACTTGGTCGGCCAAGGCCAAAACCAAATAACCAGCGCTCTCGCCCGCCAGTGGGGCGCGATGTGCGCGTGCTGCGCGCTTCACTTCGGAAAGGGTCACGCTCATGTCGACAAGCCTCCTCGAACCGGGACACCGTGCTCGGCGAGATAGCGTTTGGCTTCGCCCACCGAGAACAGGCCATCGTGAAAAATCGACGCTGCGAGTGCCGCGTCGGCGCCGCCTTCGGCGAGCCCTTCGCGCAAATGCTCGAGCGTGCCGACGCCGCCGGACGCGATCACCGGAATTTCGACGGCGTCGACCAAGGCGCGGAGCAACTCGAGATCGTAGCCGGCGCGCGTTCCGTCGCGATCCATGCTGGTGAGCAGAATTTCGCCCGCGCCGAGCTCCGCGCCGCGTTTCGCCCAGGCGACGGGGTCGATGCCGGTGCCACGGCGGCCGCCGTGGGTGAACACTTCGAAGCCGCCTTCTGCTTTGCGCTTGGCGTCGATGGCCAGAACCAAAACCTGCTTGCCCCAGGCGCCCGCGATTTCGGCGATCAGGTTCGGATCGCGGACCGCTGCGGAATTGACGCTGACTTTGTCGGCGCCAGCGTCGAGCAGCGCCTTCACGTCCGCGACCGAGCTCACTCCGCCGCCGACCGTGACCGGCGCGAAGACCACGTCGGCCGTGCGCTCGACCACGTCGAGCAACGCACCGCGGCCTTCGATCGAGGCCGTGATGTCGAGGAAGGTGATTTCGTCGGCGCCCTCGGCGTCATAGCGACGGGCGCACTCGACCGGGTCGCCGGCATCGCGCAAACCGACGAAATTCACGCCTTTCACGACGCGGCCGTCGCGAACGTCCAGGCACGGGATGATGCGTTTGGCGAGCATGAAACTCGAATCTCCTCTCCCATACGGGATCGGGCTGGAATTGGACAAAGACCTTGCAGTCGGCGTCGCTCGACGGGGCTCTTGGTGGGGGCGCTCTCGGGGGTATAGTGCGAGCGATGAGGCCGTGCCCGCAGTGCGGAACACAAAACCCGCCGGATGCCGCGAAATGCGGGCATTGCGGCAGGAACCTCGTCCACTTCGATCGCACGGTGGTCGGCTTCGCAGTGCCCGCCTCGGCGCCACAAGCACAGCCGCAAGCCACCCCGAGTCAGCAGCAGTTTCGCGGCACCATGATCGGCATGGGCATGCCGACCTCCGACGGGGCGCCGTTCCCGAGCGCTCCTCCGCCCCCGCACTCGGCCGGACCTGGTTCCGCCGCGCCGGACACGCGACAGTCCCACCAGACCATCATCGGCATGGCTCCGCCGACGGCTGCCCTGCCCCCAGCTTTGGGCAGCGCAAAGTATCCGACGCCGCCGCCTCCGCCGACCCCGCCGCCGGCAGCTCAGCGCGCATCTGCCACGCAGCACCAAATCGCTCCGAGCGGGACTCAGCCGCTGATGCCGCCGAGCCAAGCCGCGCCGTCGAGCCAAAAAACCATCTTGGGCGTCGCGCGGCCGGGCATCGCCCCGCTGAATCCGGGCCAACCGAAGGTCGCCTCGCGCGCTCCGGAATTCGCGCCGCTGTCCAACAACGTCGTGAACGTCGTGCCGACGAGCCGTGTGCCGTCGTCGCCGCGACCGGTCGTGGCCGCGGCGCGCAATGAAGCGATCCTGCGTAGCTCCCCGGGCAAGCTCGAACCGAAGCGGCGCATTCCGCTCGTCGCCGCGATCGCGATGGTGGTCGCCGCGGGCCTGTTCGCGGCGGCCTTGGTGGTTTGGCTATTTTATCACGGCCATGGTCCAGTCGAAGCGCGCGCGACCGCGCTCGCCGATGGCAGCGAAACGCTCGAACTGACCTGCGCTGCCTGCGAGGACGGCACGAGCGCGCGGCTCGACGCGGCGAGCGCGACGTTCAGCGCGACGCACGCGAAGCTCCCGCTATCGCGCCCACTCAAAGTCGGCGAAAATCCGATGACGATTGCGCTGACCGCGCCGCGCGGAAAACAGAGCTTCGTCGATGTCGCGGTGCCGCTCGCATTTCAGGTTCGCGGCGACACGAGCGGCCTCGACGCGGCGACGCCCGAGTTGCGCGTGCTCGTCAGCGCCCTTCCCGGGTCGATTGTCACCGTGGACAATAAGCCGCTCGCGCTCAACGCCGGAGGTGAAGGCACCTACGCGATCGACGTGAGCGCGCTGGTCACGGGTTTCGAGCCCTCGGTGAAAACACTCGAGCGGCGCGTCCCGTACACCGTTACGCCGCCGCACGGCACCACCGAAGACGGCAGCGTGACCTTGCAAGCCGGCATCACGCCACTCGTCGTCGATGCGCCCGGGGCGTCGGTGGTGCTCGAAGGTTCGAACTTCGTGCTCGCGGGTCGCACCAGCAAATCCGGGGCGCTCAGCGTCGGCGATCGACCGATCACGGTCGACGGCGCGGGTCGCTTCGCGCAAATGATGAACGTATCGGCGCCCGGCGAAACGACGATCCTGCTCCGCGCAACCAGCAAGGACAGCTCACCGCGACTCTTCCCGCTGCGCGTGCGGCGCGTCGACACTTTGGCCAAAGAAGCCGAGCGACTCCGCCCGCTCTCGACCGGCAGCTATGCCACGATCGCCGATCAAACCGAAACCAAACGCGGCTGGGCCGTCGCGCTGGACGGCTCGGTCGTGGACGCGCGCACCGAAAACTACAGCACGGTGATCGTCATGGACGTTCAGAGCGGCTGCGCGCGCGGGCCGTGTCTTGCGCGCATCACCTATGGCGCGCCGTTCACGCTCGCGCGCGGCGACAAGCTGAGCGCCTTCGGCAGCATCGACGGCGTGGTCGACGGCCCGCGCACCGGCACAAAAATCCCGCAGATCCGCGCAGATTTTCTGCTCAAACCCAGTAAGTAAGCGAGCGCTCGTGCGACCACCGCGACTCAAAGTGAACGCGCCGCGCTGTGCCGCGCTCGCCCTTTTGCTCGTCGTAGTCGCCACGACCGCGCGCTCGTCGCGCGCCGATGATCCGCGAAGAGTGCACTCGTTCGTGCTCGGTCCGAGCCCGGGCCTGGCAAGCTCGGAGTGGCTCGACGCTGCCGATACGAGCGTCGCGTGCACCACGTTTCCGCGCGCGCCGACCGTGACACTTCGCTTGCGCGTGCCGGGCGGGATCGGGCAAGCCCCGGCGAGCGACGCGGACGGCAACTTGATCATCGCGCACGGCGAAGCGCGAATTTCGAAGTTGGACGCGCACGGTCGAACGCTGTGGAGCCAGCGGCTCGAAAGCGAAGCCGCGACCGCGCCGCTGCCACTCGCAGACGGCACGATTTTGGTCGTGACCCACGGAGCCGATGCGCTGCTTTTTTCCGCCACTGGGCATCCGACCTTCGCGCGTCCGCTCCCACTCGAAGGGTCGAAACATCGTACGCTCGCGATTCCGACGCAAAACGGCGGAGCGCTCGTCGCGAGCGGCACCGACGTGCTCGAACTCGATCGCACCGGCCAAGTGACGCGCCAATTGCAGGCCCCCGCAGCCGTCGCCGGGCTCGCTCAAGCTGGCTCGAAGCTCATCGCGATCACCGAAAATGGCATCGTCGCGGAAGCGCGCGCGAGCGGCGGCTTCGAGCTAGTCGGCAGCTTGGGCGGCGCAGTGCCCGAAGGCGGTGCCGTGCGCGACGGCAAGCTCTTCGCGGTCGTAGACAATCACAAACTCGTGAGTTTCGAGTTGGCAGAAGGACGAGCGAGCGTACTCGCGAGCGATTCGAACGTCACGCTGAGCGGTCCCCCGCTGTCGTTCGCAAACGGAGCATCAGCGCTGATCGCGGACGGCGGATTCCTAGCGTTCCACGCGCCATCCGGTGCCGAAATCTTACGCGTCTCGATCGCCGAAACCGGACGCGCTTTCGATCCGGCCACGCGAGCGCTCAAGCCCGCGCTCGCGATCGGCGATCTCGCTTTCGGGCTCGCCGCCACGCGCAGCGGCGCGGACGCGATCTTCGTGAGCGCCGACGGCAAAGCGCAGCGCCTCGACGACAGCGCGTGTCTCGACCCATTTCGGCCGACGCCAACGCCGAAAGCAGTCGTCCTCGCGTGCCGCTCGGGACAACTCTTTTGGGTTACTGATAAAGCGCCGTAAACGACAAGCTCGCGCCGCCGAGCGACGTTTGATAGTTCACGTCGTCGCGATTCTCGTGCGTGAGGCTGCCCGTGAAGCGCACCATGCCGCCGAGCGACCACTGTTCGCCCACCCACATGTCATAGCCGAGCCAAGCGCCGAGCCCGACGCCGCCTCCGTTGAACGTGTCGCTGTCGTTCCCTTTGACGTCGGTGTGCGTGCCGGCGAGGCCGATCGTTCCGCCGAAATGAAAGCCGCGATCGGGGTTCGGAAAGCCATCGACGAAGATGCCTAAAATCCCGGTGTTGCCAGTTACGTCGCCGGATTGACTGTCACCACTCACGCGCCGAGTCGTGCTTTTTAGGCTGAGCACCGAAAGTGCGCCGCCCAAAACCAAACCCGCAACCGGCGTGCCGCCGATCCAAATATCGCCCGCGCCGCCGCCGCCGTTGAAGCTGTAGTTGGGCACGCGCGTCGAGTCGGTCGAGACGAGCGCGCCCGAAGCGCCGAGCCCGAGCGCCATGCGCAGGTAGAAGCCGTCATGCGAGCGAACCCCGCGCGGCGGAGGCGGTGGCAACGGTAAGTCGTTGCCCGGCGCGCCGGGCGGTTGCGCCACCGCCTCGGCTCGCGGCGCAGGCGCGACCGGCAATGCGCGATTGTCGACCGGGGCCGCATCGGCGGGCGCAGGCGGCGCAGGCGGCAACGGCGCAGCGCTGGGCGCCGGCGCGCCAGTAAACGGCGATGCTTCCGGCGCAGTCGGAGCCCCAGCCGCGGCGGCAATGGGCGACAAAACGGGCTCCTGCGCGCCAGCGGCGAGCACGACGGGCGCGTGCAGCGCGAACGCGGCCAAGACCGCGCCGGACAACGCGATTCCTGCACGCTTCCTCTGGCTAGACCGAGCGCGCGTGCCTATACTACGGGCGCGCTGGTCCACGAAAGCGCGCTCCCCGATGAGCGCGACGGCGCGGAGGCAACCCATCCGATGATTTCAATCACAACGCTGGCCGCAGACAAAGTTAAAGAAATTTCGAAAGCGGAAGGCCTCGAAGGGCAAGGGCTTCGGCTGCGAGTCGTCGGCGGCGGCTGCGCTGGGTTCCAGTACGATCTGTATTTCGAGGACAAGCCTACGGATCTCGACGAGCAGTTCGAATCACACGGCGTGAAGCTATTCGTCGATCCGCTGAGCTATCAGTACCTGGACGGCACCGAAATCGACTACGTCGAGGGCGCACACGGCTCCGGCTTCAAGTTCGGCAATCCGAACGTGTCCGGCACCTGCGGCTGCGGTTCGTCGTTCCAGGCCTGAGCCCGCGCTCGAACTAGCGGGCCTGTGCCGGTCGGATGCGACCGCGATGACGGCCCGCTAGCCAATCCATCAGAACCGGCGACGCCGGTGGGCGAGAGCCGAGACCCCAATGGCGACTCAGCGCAGCGGTGTGGCGTGTGTGGTGCTCTTTCCGCGGACACACTGTTTGCGACGTTGAACAATCAGGCCGAAACGTAGGGCGAATAGCGCGCGCGTCCAGCCGGGTTTGCCCAGCGTACGAACCTTGCGCTTAACAAAACTTCGCGGAACCGTCGAGGAATCTGCCGCGTAGGCCAGGTGCGACCGAAGCTCCTCGATACGCTTTTCGATCAGCCGCCGGCCCTGCCCTCTACGAGTTTGTCTAGGACTGGAAATAGACGGACGGAAACCAGGAAGCACCATGGCTCGTCAAACTGACACCTCGCTGACGCACTACATCACCGCGGTCCATTCGTATCCGCAGCTCTCTCGCGAAGACGAGCTCGTGCTCACCAAGCGTTGGCTCGAACACCAAGACGAGGTCGCGCGCGAAGAGCTGGTGCGCGCGCACTTGCGCTACGTCGTCGCGATCGCGCTGAAATATCGACGTTACGCCTTGCCGCTCGGCGAGTTGGTCGCGGAAGGAAACTTCGGCGTGGTGCATGCGTTGCAAAAGTTCGACACGAGCCGCGGCACGCGCTTCGTCACCTACGCGGCGTATTGGATTCGCGCTTACATTTTGAACCACATCATTCGCTCGTGGAGCCTGGTCGGCGTCGGCTCGGGCGCGCTGCGCTCGAAGATGTTCTTCAAACTCCGCCGTGAGCGCGTGCGGATCACGAACCTCGTCGGCGAAGGCGATCACGCGGACGAGCTGCTCGCCAAAGCGCTCGACGTGCCGAAGGCGAAGGTCACCTCGATGGTGCGCCGCTTGGAAGCACGCGACGTCTCGCTCGACGCGAAGGTCTACGACGATTCCGCGACCACCCTCGGCGACACACTGGCGGCCAACGATCCGAGTCAAGAAGACGGCTTGGTCGGCTCCGAAGTCGGGGGCCACGTGCGCGAGGCCGTACGCGCCGCGCTCACCGGGCTCGACAAACGCGAGCGGTACATCGTCGAGAACCGGCTAATGGCGGACAACGAAGACGAAATGTCACTCGCCGAAATCGGTCGTCGCCTCGGTGTATCGCGCGAACGCGCGCGCCAGCTCGAAGCGCGCGCGAAGAAAAAGTTGAGGAGCCGCATCACCGAGCTCTCGCGCGGCAACGGTTGGCTCGACATCCACGACGCGGCTTGATCGCTCGCGGCGAAACGAAAGCGGCGCTGCGCAAGGTGTGTAGCGCCGCTTCTCGTTTGTATCTCGGCTCGCTTGTGATTACGCTCATGCCCGCCGCAGCAACTCAGGCGATCGCGAAGCTTCGGCTTCGAGGAAAGTCCGGGCTCCAGAGGGCAGGATGCCGGGTAACGCCCGGTGAGGGAAACCTCGAGGAAAGTGCCACAGAAAGCAGACCGCCCGACCGCTTCGGCGCATCGGGTAAGGGTGAAACGGTGGAGTAAGAGCCCACCGCGCAATCGGTAACGATTGCGGCACGGCAAACCCCATCCGGAGCAAGGCCATGTAGAGGGGCGTTCGAGGGCTGCCCGCCCGAGTCCCTGGGTAGGCCGCACGAGGCGCTCGGTAACGAGCGCCCCAGAGGAATGACCGCCAGCGCGCCGACGGCAACGAAGGCGCGACACAGAACCCGGCTTACGAGCAGCTGCGACCGCACTCCAAAGGTTCACGCCGGCGGAGTGCGTTTTATTTTGGGGGTGCTCCTGCGCGTCTTTGC
>DASYCL010000420.1:0-3370 GCA_036500245.1 Polyangiaceae bacterium
GTGGCGCGGCCGCGCGCAGCCGAAGAGCGCGAGCGGCAAGAGCAGCGCGCACGCTCGACGCCGAACGTCAGCAATCATTTTGCACCCGGCAGATCAGTCGTATCGATGTCGGATGGCGGCGTTGCCGGTGTGTCGGTTGTCGGCGCGGGTTTGGGCGCAGGCGGGGCGGTATCGGTCGTGCTCGGCGCGGCGGTGTTGCTGCCCGATCCCGAACCTTCGCCCTGCGCGATGCGCTGCGCGGCGTGCGCGCCGTACTCCGAGTTCGGTCCGGCTTGTTCGAGCAAGCGGCGATAGAGCGCGAGCGCGCCTTTCTTGTCGCCCGCATCCCACTTCTGATCCGCGCTTGCCAGGATCGCCGGCAAATAACTTGGATTTTGCGCCAGCACGTTATCGTACATTTTCGACGCTGCCGCCGGATCGTGACGCTGCTTGGCGACATCCCCCAAACCAGCCATCGCTTCGGTGTTGTTCGGCTGCTCGCTGAGCACGGAAGTGTAAAGCTGTTCGGCGCGCGAGAGATCGCCTTGATGCAGCGCAGTCGCCGCTTGCGCGAGTCGGGTGCGGAAATCACCGCTCGGCGCGGCGGCACCCGCTGGAGCCGCGGCCGCTGCATGCGGCGTCTCTTCGGCGGGCCCTGGCGAAGTATCGAGCTTGGGAAGCTTCGTGGTGTCGAGCGTGGCGCTCTGTGGCGAGTCCGTGCCGGCGTCGACTGCGCCGCTCATGCGCTGCAAGAACGCGCGCAGCTCCTCGAGCAGCGGATGCGGCTTGCTGCGGCCGTCGATTTTGGAGAACTCGGCTTGCGCTTCGCTCACGCGGCCCGCGCGCGCCAAGGCGTAAATCAAAGCGGCGCGCGCACGACCCGGATCGCGCTCCGCGGCGGCCGCCGTGCGCAACCGATCGATCACGGAAGACCACACCGGCGAAGGCTCGGCCAAATCGAGCGCCGCGAGCACGTACGCATTTTCCGGCACGCTCGCGTTCGAGCTGAGCGGCGCAATCCATTCACGCGCTTTGTCGCCGTCGCCGCTGAGCCGGAGCACGTCGATGCGCGCGCGCAAAACCGCTGGATCTTCGGGCGAAACCGCGAACGCGCGGTCGACCGCAGTGCGCGCTTTACCGACGCGGCGGCCGAGCTCGCGGTACGTAGCCTGCACCAAAGCCGTCGCGCTTGGATCGAGCAAGCGCAACTTCAGCCACGACACGTCCGCATAGAGAGTCTCGAGGTGCGCCAGCGCGGTGAGCACCGCGGGATCTTTTTCGGCTAGCGCGGTCGCCTTGTCGAGCTCTTCTTTTGCGCCTTCGAAGTCGCCTTCGCCGAGCAGCGAGTTACCGTTGGCCAAGAACTTGGTCACGCGCGCGTCGCTCGCGGTCTTGCTGTCGGACGAACCGGCGAGCTGTGCCAGGAAACGCCGGCCGACGGTGGCACCGAGCAACCCGAGCACGCCGATGATCACGACCGCTGCGATCCAGCGCGATCGCGCGCGCCGCGCCTGGGTTTCGCCAGGCGACGACAGCACGTCGAGCTCGTCGTACGAAGCGAAACTGTCGCGCATGCTCTCCACCGAAATCGGCGGGATATTGCGCGGCGAAGAGACCGGCGCGCGTGGCGCCACCGGCACTTCGAGCGTCGAATCCCACGAAGGCTGTGATGCGCGCGGCGACGACACACGGGGTGCCGGCGCCGGATTGCGTGGCACCGTCGCTTCTTCCGGTTCGAACGGCGTTTGCGAGACGAGTGTCGTCGGTGGCGCGGTTTGGTGGAGAGCGCGGGGCGCTTCGTCGACCGGCGCTGGTACGGCGACCTGCGGCGCTGGAGTGACCGTGCCGGCGGGCAACGTCGTGCTCGGCGTGCGCAGAAAATCCGCCGGAAGTGTCTCCGACAAGGTGTCGAGTTGTTCGCGCGATGGCATCGAGCCAGAAGGGGAGGTGATGCGCGCGGTGATCGGCGCGGCCTCGGGTTCCGTCGCGGGCGCCGCGGAGCTCGGCTGGAACTCGAGTCGCTTCGTCGTCGAAGCTTGGTTTTGCGCGAGCGGAGTCGCGCGCGGTGGCATCGGTTTCGCAGCAGGCGCAGGGATGGGCGCGGGCGGAGGATCCGGCGCGCGGCTCAACCCGGCCGGCGCGGGCGGAGCATTCTGTCGAAGCAGCGTGCCGCCGATCGAATTCGCGGGCGGCGCGACGCCATGCAGCGTGCGCTGTGCACGCTCGAGCTCGGCCGCGTTGCGGCTCGCGCTCACCTGAAAAAATGGTTCGAGCTCGGCGATCGACGCGAGCGGTCGCGGCGGCTGCTTGCCGCGCGAGAGCAGATCGTCCGGACCGACTTTTTTGTCCGCGATCCCGCGCTGCAGTTCGCGCAGCGATGTGTACACGAGTTCACGCCCCAAGGCCGTGCGCACGACCCAACGCTCGGGTGCTGCACCTTTGCCTGCACCAGGAAAAATCTTGAATTGAAATCCGCAGTTCGTGCACTTGACCGTCGTGCCCCGTTCGGAAATCAGGGCATCGTCGAATTCGTACTCGGTGCCGCAGCGGCTACAGCGAACGTCCATATCGACTGGTGGGAAGGGCCGAAAACTTAGCATGCTCGTGCATTTGGCATTCAATTCTTTGGCCGCGCGCCGGGCGCCGCTCCGGGCCGCGGAAAGTTCGCGATTTGCCGCGGGTAACCCGCGGCTTCGCGCCTTGTCTCGGGCATGTTGCTTGCTACTCTCTGGACGAGACTGTGGACGAGCCTGCAGCCAAAAAGCGATGAGTCGCGTGCTCTTGCGGGCGCCGCGGGCCGATACTTAGAGCGCACTTACGGAGGCATTGGGTTTTCATGAAACGACCGCTGGTCACGGCACTCTTCTTGTTCGGCGTTGCGGGGCTCGCGGGCTGTCCGATTTACGACCACTCGAACGCGGGTTGCTACGTGGACAGCGACTGCGCGCGAAACTACGTCTGCGACACCCACACCGGCGATTGCGTTTTCCCCAACAACTATAGTTGCGCCGCACCGGGCGACTGTGATTCGACCTCGACTTGCACTCCGGCCGGCACGTGCGAGCCCGGCGACTGCAGCTTCTACGACGGTTGCGTCAACGGCTATCACTGCGACTCGAGTAGCGGCGTGTGGGCTTGCGTCGCGAACAACGGCGGCAACGCGGGCGCGGCTGGCGGCTCCGGAACCAGCGGCACCGCGGGCGCGTCGGATCAAGGCGGACAGGGCGGAGCGGCAGGTCAAGGCGGACAAAGCAGCGCCGCCGCAGGCGTTCAAGACGTCGCGGGTGGCGCAGCTGGCGCCGATTGAAGGTTTATTTTTTTGATGGTCACGCGCCCGTCGCGTGACGGCGTAGCCTTCGGCGGCAAATCGCGGCCGCCGGAGCGCTACTTC
>DASYCL010000421.1:0-2317 GCA_036500245.1 Polyangiaceae bacterium
ACGAAGGCAATGTGCTTCGCGGCTACGGCTCGGGAGCCGTCGATTTTCTGTTCAAGCCACTGAACGCGCCGATCGTGCGCAGCAAAGTTCGGATTTTTCTGGAGCTCTATGCCAGCCGACAACAAGTCGCGCAGGCAAAAGCGGCGCTGGAGCGTTCGAACGTCGAGCTCCGCGCGCTGGCGGACGACAAGGCGCGCATCGCCGATCAGTTCAAGCGCGCCAACGAAGAGCTCACGATTACTTACGAGGATCTACGCACGACGCACGCGCAGCTCGTGCAATCAGCGAAGATGGCTTCGCTCGGCGAACTCGTAGCGGGCGTCGCTCACGAGATCAATAACCCGCTCGCGTTCGTGCTGAGTCACCTCGATACCGCTCAGCGCAGCCTCACGCGCGTCGAAACCGAACTGAAACCGGCGGAAAATCCCGCTGCGGCCGAGAGCTGGAAACGCGCGCACGATCGCCTCGGCGAAATGCGCGCGGGGCTCGATCGGATCCGGGACTTGGTGCTGAAATTGCGCGCGTTTTCTCGGCTCGACGAGGGCGAGCGCAAATGCGTGAGTGTTCGCGAGTGCGTCGATTCGGTGCTCACGATCCTCGGTCATCGCTTGCGGCGCTGCACGGTAGAGCAGGAGCTCAACGCGCCCGACGAGCTCGATTGCTTTCCAGGTCCGCTCAATCAAGCGCTGATGAACCTGGTCGCGAATTCACTCGACGCCATGGGTGACGAAGGAAAAATAAAAATCTCTTCGGCGCTGCACGACGGAAAATACGAGATTCGGGTCGAGGACAGCGGGCCCGGTATTCCCAAGGAACTGCGCGAGCGCGTGCTCGAACCGTTCTTCACCACGAAACCGGTCGGACAAGGGACGGGGCTCGGACTCTCGATCACTTATTCGATCGTCAAAAAGCACGGTGGCAGCTTGGAGATTCTAGACGGCACGAACCGCGGCGCGATCATGGTCATCCGCTTGCCGCTCGGAGGCGCGGAGTAGCAGCATGGAGCAAATGGCAAAGCAACGGGTTCTAGTCGTAGACGACGAACCGCAAGTTCTGATCGCGCTGGAGGACTTGCTCGGTGACGAATTTCTGGTTTCGGCGACGGGCTCTCCGGCGCAAGCGCTGGCGATGGCGCGCGCTCAGAATGACATCGCGGTCGTGGTCAGCGATCAACGCATGCCCGAGATGAGCGGGGACGAGCTCTTGAGCGAACTTTCGATCGCATCGGACGCGACGAAGATCTTGGTCACGGGCTTTGCCGACCTATCCGCGGTGATCCGCGCCGTGAACGAAGGGCGCATCTTCGCGTACGTGACCAAGCCTTGGAATCCCGAGGATTTTCGGCTCAAAGTAAAAAAAGCAGCCGAGCAATTTCGACTCGCGCGCGAGCTCGCCAAAGAGCGACATTTGATGTCCTCGATCTTGCACAGCTTGGGCGAGGGCATTCTGGTCGCAGACGCGGACGGCAAATGCTTGCTGTTCAATCCAGCCGCGGAGCGCTTGCTCGGCGCGGGCGCGCACGACTTGGAGCGCGAACGCTGGGCCAGCGAACACGGCGTCTTCGCGAGCGATCACGCGACGCCGCTCGTGCCGGAGCAAAATCCGCTGTTCATCGCCGTCGGCGGCCGGCCCGCGCCGGAAGTCGAGGTCTTCATCAATAACGATGCGGCCAGGTCGCGCGCGGTCGCGATGTCCGGCACGCCGCTCAAGGATCGCAAAGCCAATCTGATTGGCGGCATCGCTGTGCTGCGTGACGTGACGGCGACGCGCGAGCTCGAAGCTCAGCTCGCGCAGGCCCAAAAGCTCGAAGCCATCGGGCGCTTGGCGGGCGGTGTGGCGCACGACTTCAACAACCTCTTGGTCGTGATTCAGAGCTACACCGAGCTCGTCAAATTCGAGCTCGGCGAAGACGATCCGAAGCGCGCGGATTTGACTGAAGTCTTGGCTGCTTGCCAGCGCGCTGCCTCGCTCACCAAGCGCCTGCTCGCATTCAGCCGGCGGGACGTGGTGCGCCCAACCGCGCTCTCGCTCGGCAACGTGATTTCCGGCGTGGAAAACATGCTGCGTCGCCTGATCGGCGAGGACGTCGAACTGCAAACCTCGGTTTCGCCCGAGCTCGGCTTCGTCCGGGCGGACGCCGGACAGATCGAGCAAATTTTGCTCAACCTCTCGGTCAACGCGCGAGACGCGATGCCGCAGGGCGGCCAGCTCACCATCGAGTGCCGCAACGTGAGCATCGAGCGCGAGGCGATCGACGAAGGCGCGCCGGTGCCGGCCGGTGAGTACATCCTGCTCGCCGTGACCGACACCGGCTCCG
>DASYCL010000422.1:0-2724 GCA_036500245.1 Polyangiaceae bacterium
AGCTCTCGCTACTCACGGACGGCTTTCAAGGCAGCACCAACACCGGCCAGTTTCGCGATCTCGTGTGCTCAGGCGCGCTGCGTGTGATCAAAGATCGCGCCGAGCTCGACGACTTCAAACTGCACACTTCGTCGAGTTCACCCGCCGTATCAGCCACGATCTGCTTCAAACACGGCAACAGTTGGTTCGTGGAACGCACGGGCATCACGAGCTGCGAACTCGGTCGCTGATTTTTTTGGTTGGGGAGAAGCCCCCACTTCGCGGCGAAGCAACGCGCTCCGGGACCCGAAGCGCGTCGCTCAGCGTCCGCTCACTTGTTGACGATGAAGTTCTTCTCGCCGCGCTCGAAGAAGCCGACGATTTGACGCGCGGCTGCGAGGCCCGCATTCACGTTGGCTTCTTCGGTTTGCGCGCCGCTCTTCACGGTGTTGATCAGCGCGCGCGATTCGTACTTCTCTTTGATCGCGGCGGCCGTCGCGTCGCTCGGGGCGATGTCGGTGACGTATTTGAAGTCGGCGCGTTCGGCGAAGACTTCGAGTAGCTCGGCTTCGTTGACTACTTCTTTCCGCGCCGTATTCACCAGCGTGCCGCCCTTCGGCAGGAGCGAGAGCAGTTTCTTGCCGATCGAGCCCTTGGTCTCGGCGGTGGCCGGGATGTGCAGGGAGACGATTTGGCTCTTCTTGTATAGATCTTCGACCGACGCGACGGGCTCGGCGCCGGCGGCTTTGATTTGATCCGGCGTCACGAACGGGTCGAACGCATACACCGTCATGCCGAAGCCTTTGGCGATCGTCGCGACGGCGCGACCGACCGCGCCGAAGGCGTGCAGGCCGATGCTCTTGCCGCGGAGCTCGCTGCCGACTTTGCCGTTGAAGCGGTTGCGCGCGACGTAGACCAGCATGCCGAACACGAGCTCGGCCACGGCGTTGGCGTTTTGGCCCGGCGTGTTCATCACGGCCACGCCTTTTTCTTTGGCTTTGCCGATGTCGATCGTGTCGTAGCCCGCGCCGGCGCGGACGACGAGCTTGAGCTGTTTGGCGGCGTCGAGCACTTCGGCGTCGATTACGTCGCTGCGCACGATCGCCGCGTCCGCACTCGCGATGGCTTCGAGCAGCGGGCCTTTGCCCTTGTACGACTCGAGAACGGTCGCGGTGTAACCCGCTTGCTTGATGATGGCGACGACTTCGTCGCGGGCAGCGGCAGAAAACGGCTTTTCACATGCGAGCAAAACGGTCTTGGACAAGTTGTACCTCAGCGGTTAGCGGCACTCGGCCGGACCGCAGTGAAGTAGTGCCAGGAACGACGCGCCGCAAGCGAAAGCGCGGAAAACGCGCAGATTGAGCTTTTGCTGTGGCTGAACGCTCGGTGTCGCCGAAGTTACGTGCGTTTCTCCAGCACCAAAACTGCATCATCGAGCTCGTACAAATTGCGCTCGCTGTCGCCGAACGAGAGATAAGGCAGGCGTGACACGCTCGCGAGCGCAAGGCCGAGTGGTTCAAGCTCTTGTTCCACGAGCTGATTGAGCGCGCGTTCGAAGCGTGGATCCTTGCAGCTCAACGGCTCGACCGGATCCGGCGTGCTCGCGCCGTCGTAGAAAAAGGGGCGATAGGGCAGGGCGAGCGCGATCACGAGTCGGCCAGCGGGCGCGAGCAGCGCGATCAAACGACGCAAGAGCGCGCGCGGTTGGCGCGTGCGATCGAGCACGTTCAGGCACGTGATCAAGTCGAACGGCGCGGGCTCGAGCGCGAGCTCCTGCTCAGCGAGGTCGATTTCGTGGCACTCGAAGCCGCGCGCTCGCAAGCGCCGCGCCATGCGCGCCGAGAGCTCCGTGGTCACGACTTGTTCAGCGAACGGCGCCAGTAGCTCCGTCACTGTGCCGGAGCCCGCGCCGACGTCGAGTAAGCGTGGGACTTTGCGGGCGCCGAGCAGCGTCTGCCAGTGCTCGTCGCTCGCGAGGAACAGCGAGTACATGTCGAGCAGGCCGTTCACGTCGAAGTCGGACATGAAGTGGCGCAGCACGCGGTGCGCGAACGTGCGGAGCGCGCCGTGACGGCCGCGCTCGGCGTCGCCCAGGAATCGATCGGTGCCCGCGTCGCGCGAAAGCTTCACGACGCGAGCGGCAATTCGGGGCGACAAAGCCGCTACGTCGAGGGCGTATCTGAGCTTTGCGCCAGGGCGATGCGAAGAGTCGGAATCTGGGCTCACGGCCGAACCTCGCGGCAACCCATAAAATCAAGCAACGGAGCGCTTGGGCGTTGACAGCGTGGGCGCGTACCCCGAGATTTCCGAGCCGATAGCGAACCCAAGGAGACCAGCCAATGGCAATCGAAGTTCCCCCGCTCCCGTACGCGAAGAACGCGCTCGAGCCGGTCATGAAACAAGAGACGTTCGACTTTCACTACGAGAAGCATCACAAGACGTACGCGGCAACGCTCAACGGCCTGATCGAAGGCAAGCCCGAAGCCTCGAAGAGCTTGGTCGAGATTATCAAGTCCAGCTCGGGTCCGATCTTCAACAACGCGGCCCAGGTTTGGAACCACACGTTCTTCTGGGAGAGCATGAAGCCGGGTGGCGGTGGTGCACCGCCCGCGGGTGACGTGGCCGATCTGATCAACGGCCTCGGCGGCTGGGAAAAGTTCCGCACCGACTTCATCGCGGCGGGCCTCGGCCGGTTCGGTTCGGGTTGGGCGTGGCTCACGCTCGATGGCGGCAAAGGCGCCATCA
>DASYCL010000423.1:0-2211 GCA_036500245.1 Polyangiaceae bacterium
GAGCTCGGCGTCGAGCGCGTCTTCGAGCTTTGCGCCCGCTTGCGCGCGCTTGATCAAGCTCCCGCCGAAGGCTTTGAGTTTTTCGTCGGCGGCAAAGCGTGTGTAGAGCTTGCGCGCGACGAAATGCCGGCCGACGCTCTCGACGTTGTTCGCTTCGAGCTTGGGGTCGACTTCGAGCAAGTGGAAGCCGCGTGGCGTCTCGATCAGTTGCGAGAGCTCTTTGGGCTTCAACGCGGCCGCGGCCTTCGCGAGTTCTTCGTTGCCGACGCCATAGCTCGAGCCGATGCAGCCGAGTTCGCCGCCACTGGCCGCGGTTTGCCCTTCGCTCACTTCTCGCGCGACGGCGCCGAACGAGTCGCCTTTGGCGACGCGCGCCCGGGCAGCTTCGAGCTTCTTGCGCAGATCGGCGCGATCCTGATCGTTCGCGCCGGGCCCCACCTCGAGCAAGATTTCGCGCGCCGGCATGCAGCCAGCGCTGAAATTGGCTTTCTCGCTGTCCCACGCGGAATCGACTTGGGCTTTGTTCGCGAGCGCCCACTTGTCGACCGCGGCGTCGCTCGAGTCGATGGCGTATTTGCCGAACCAATCCCGATTGAGCACGACGCTGCGCACGACTGCCGTCGCGCGCCGTTCTTCGTAAATCGCGAATGCCTCGACATCGGAGACGCGCACTGGCTCGCGAATCAAGGCTCGCATGCGCGCAGCCACGAGCTCGCGCTGCTGCATTTCCTTGAATTCCTTGGGGCCTCGGTTGGCGAGCACGCGCACCTCGCGCTCGTACACCGCGTAGTCGAAGGGCTCGTCCGCGGTGCGCTTCACGTGGAGCTCGCGCACCATGGTGTCGGCGCCCGCTTCGCAACCGCGGCCGTCTTCGTCGCGACGGCACAAACCGAGTTGATAGCTGAGTTGCTGACCATCTTCGGCGGGGAGCGATACGTGCGCGCGACCCGTGAGAAGCTCGCTCTCGACGTCGCCTTCACTCACGCTGATGCCGAGACGCTGCGCTTCCGCGACGAGCAGCTCGCGCTCGACCAGACCCTCGAGGGCTTTCTTATGGAGCCCGAGCCGGCGCACCGCTTTGGGATCGGCGCCGCGCGGTACGATCAAACCCAGGGCCGCGTTGTACTCTTTCGGATCGACGCAGTTGCCGCGAAGCTCGAACGCGCATTCCTTGCGCAGGCTAGCGGTGGGGCCGTTTCGGCCTGCACGGAACTCGAGCGCGAACACCAAAATGATCGCGAAGGCGATGCCGGCGACGATCACCTGGGCAGCACCGCCACTTCGGAAAAAACTCAACATGGTCTAAAAACTTTCGCGCGAAGGGCGCGGCAAATACCACGCTCGCTGCGATGGGTCCATCCGGTCCCGGGCGCGCGAAAGTTCCCCCGAAAAAGGGCGCTACGGGGCGGGTTTCGGCTCAGCGCCGCGATTCGCTGGTCGCCGTTTTCTCGAGCGCGAGCGCGTAGCGAAGTTCTGCCACCAACTCGGTAGCGCTCGAGAGCGTCTTCTCGAAGGCGACCTCGTGCCAGACGTCCAGCGTCTTCGAGCTGTCACCTGGGTCGTGCACCTCGACTCGGTTCACGGCCACTTCCTCGTAGTTGCGCGCCAGCGCGTCCTGCGCCAAATGGCGCGCGCGTTCGAAGATCTGTTCGGCGGAATCAGCCGGAAAATCACTGGCTTGGGCGCGCACGACGAAACGCACGCAGGGCTCAGTGCCGGCTCGCGCCGACACGCCGCTGTCCATGATCAAGTTGTCGCGAACTCGGTCGGCGAGCACGATCTGATCGCTTTGGGTGCGATAGACCTCGAAGCCTTCGGCGAGCAGGAGCTTTTTCAGCTCACTCGGGGTTGATGAAGACATTACCGCTGCGGGAGACCCTCATGTGGGAGGTCAATGACTTCAGGCGACCTCGAGTTCGGTGAAACCCAACAAGATTTCTTCGAACTCGACCCTCTCGCCAGCAGAAAAACACTACGAACCGTATGCGGAACCGCGGGTCAACGTCAAGGATCGAGTCGCTGTCCCGTTACTCGCGTCACCGCCATCCTCGCTCGTGCTACCCTCGCAGACGAAAGCGGACGGTTACATTGTGACAAGCACACGCGATAAGCCTCGCCCCAATTCCGAGCCGGATGGCCTGCGCGCGCCGCGGCGCCACGCTGGTGGAGCTCGCCGTGAGGCGTCGGAGCGCGTGCGTTTGCGTGCCAGCG
>DASYCL010000424.1:0-9954 GCA_036500245.1 Polyangiaceae bacterium
AATGGCCTGCGCATGGCCAACCCATTGAATCTGCGTTTCCGCGGTCTGGCACGACACCTGCAGCAAGCCCACACGCAGGCGGCGCCTCAGGTGACCCCCCACTCCGCCCGGGTCGCCGCCTCCCTAAACTCCTCAACGGCCCGGCGCGTTCCACTCGCGACGGGCTGTTGTCCTATTTGGGGTCCGCGAACGAGCTCGCAGTCGAAAACGGCGAACCGAATTTCGTGAGCGCCTTGCCAACGCTTACCGCGAAGTCACCGAGCTCTGCGGCATCACTGAGCCGGAAAGAGTGTTCGCTCTTGCCGAGTTCGAGCATGGCGCAGAGCTGACCGCCGACCGAGATCGGCAACATCGCGACGCTGCGCAGCGCCGAGGCGCCCGAGAGCCGCGCCGCGATCGCGCGTTCGACTGGGCCGGCATCCGCCGGGCCGAGCGCGAGCCCGCCCGAGCGCGCTAGAGAAAACGCCGGATCGAACCAGGGCAAGACTTCGCCGAGCTGGTCCGCCGAGCACTCGAAGACGCACGAAGTCGTGGGCAAGAGCAGCGGCTCGCGCAGGCGATGAGCTAGGCCAATCGTGGCCGAAGTCGCCTGTGCGGCCGCGTGCAACGCCAGCAGCAACGCCTCGCCGATGTCTTTGGCATCGCCCACTGTCGCAAGGCCGTCGCGAAGGCTGTCGAGCTTCGAGCTCGGGTCGTCGACTTTGCGCTCGAGCACGCGCTTGAGCGCGCACACTTCGCGGATTTTGCCGACTTCGCGCCAAGTTTGCCAACCGACTTCGCGCACCATCGAATCGCTCGGCACGCGCCCGTGCATCACGCCGCGGAGCAAGAGCTCGGTGCGCACCGGCCCGACCGTGATCGAGCCGTTGCTCACGAGCCACTGCGGGGGATTCGGGCGGGCGAAAGGGTCGCGAGTCGTTTGCATGGTGCGAATTGTTCCAAGCGCGAAAAGCCGGGGCCAAGATTTGCGGGCCGCGGCGCGAGCCGAGCGCGCGTGGCCGAACGAATTCCGCTATTTGCAGGCTTGAGTATCGAACATGAGTTGATCGAGCGCGCGCTCGCCGGGGACGGCCGTGGGTTTCAGAGCGAACGTCAGCTCTTCTCGAGCCAGACCAAGGTTTCGAAGTGGTGGGTGTGCGGAAACATGTCGTAGCCGGTGATTTCCGCGAGCGCGTAGCCGAAATCGCACAGCGTGCGCAGATCGCGCGCGAGCGTCACTGGGTCGCACGCACAGTAAGCAATGTGACGCGCTCCGCGGCGCGCGAGCTCGGGCAAAATTTCGCGTGCACCTGAGCGCGGCGGATCGAGCACGACCAGATCGAAGCCTTCGCTTTGCGGCAATTGGGCGAGCGCGGCGCGCACGTCGCCGGCGATGAAGCGCGCGCCTTCCAATTTGGCGGCGCGCGCGGCGCGTTCCGCGGCGGCAATCGAAGCGCGCGCCGCTTCGACGCTGACACCGCTCAGACTCTGCGCCAAGAGCGGCAAGCTGAAGTTGCCCGCGCCGCAATAGAGATCGAGGAATTTACGCGCGCCGCGGCGTTCCGCGCCCGCGAGTAGCGCGCTGACGATGGCGCGATTGATCGGCCAATTGACTTGCGTGAACGCGTGCGCGGGCACGCCTAGCTCGACACCGTTCGGCAAATCGAAGCGCTGATCGCGTTCGGGATCCGACGGCTCGGTCCCCACGGCGACGTGAAAAGACGCGCCGAGTGCCCCCAAAAATTCAGCAGTGCCAGCGAGTTTTTCCGCTTTCGGAGCGAGCCACAAGGATAGCCGCGGTCCGGCCGGAGCCACGCGCAACTCGAATTCGGCGAATTGCACGATGGCGCGCGGAAAGCGCGCCGCGATTTCGCGCAACGTAACGAGCGCGCGATCGAGCTCGGGATCCGCCACTTTGCAGCCCGGAATTTCGACCAAGGTCTGCGAATTCTCCGCGAAGAAACCGAGTCGACCCGCGGCGTCGACGTGCAAGCGAATGCGGCTCCGATAACCGAGCTCGCGCTCAGAAGCGACGAAGCGAATCTCGGGCAGCTCGCTGAAGTGGCCCGTGCGCGTCAATGCTTCGCGCAACATGCCGAGCTTTGCGGCGAGCTGCGCCGGGTAGCTCAGCATCATCCAGTCGCAACCGCCGCAGCTCGATTGCACTGGGCAGACTGGTGTCACGCGATCGGGGCTCGCCGTCAGCAACTGCCAGCGCGTCGCGTTCAAATAGCTGCGATGGTCCTCGGCTTGCTCGACCGCGATGCGCTCACCCGGCAATGCGCCCGACACGAACGCGCCTTGGCCGTTCTCGAGCCGCAGAAAACCCGCCCCGCCGGGCACGAGGCGCGCGATTTCCCACTCCTTTTGGCTGGGAGCGAGCAGAGGCAGCGATTTTTTCGGCTGAAAGCGGGGCAAAGGCAGAATCTTTTCGGGCTCGGCGTATCAAAATCAAAAAATCGTCGGCGGGCGTGTCACACGGCGCGGGCCAAAAGCGACCAGACGATTGGTGAAGTCTTACTCCATGGCAGCGCAGGCGTTGACGGTGCAAAGTCAAAACTCGATCCGGCTCGCGGATCCGACGTTGCGCGAAGCGCTGCTGAAGCTCGCGCGGCGGCGCTTGCCCGCCGGCGAAGTCGACGACTTGGTGCAAAACACGCTGGCGGACGCGCTCGCTTCGAACAGCGCGCCGCTCGAAGAGGCTGCGTTTCGCCGCTGGGTTCAAGGCATCGCGCGCCACAAGATCGCCGATTTGTATCGCAGCCGCGGACGCCAACCGCCGCTCGATGGCGACCTGGACGAGAGCAGCACCGAACCGAGTGCGGGCGCCGGTGAGCTCGGGCAATGGCTCGAGCGCGAGCTGCCGCAGACTCAAGACGCGAAAGCGACGTTACACTGGCTGTTGCGTGAGAGCGAAGGCGAAACCTTGGACGAGATCGCGCGCGAAGCCGCGTTGCCAGCGCCGCGCGTGCGACAGCGTGTCTCGCGTTTGCGCCGGCATTTTCAGACGCGCTGGCTCGCGCTCGGCGCGGCCGGGCTCGCGTTGTTGATCGGCGCGGCGTTTCTGTTTCGCGATGGGGAAGCGAGCACATCGCCGAGCGTCGTGGTCGGGCCGGAAAATGTGCTGCCCGAAGAGAGAGCGCACGCGCTGCGCGAGCAAGCGCTCGAACAATGCGCGCACGCTCACTACGACCAATGCTTGCATGGCCTGGACGAAGCGAAGGCGCTCGACCCGATCGGCGAGCAGGCAGAAGCAGTGCAAGCTGCGCGTGCCGCGGCCGCGCGCGCGCTCGCGCCGGCTCCGATTCCCACCCTCGTTCCCGATCCGAGCTCGCACACTGCGACGCCAAGTCCGAAATCTGTGCCGCGCGCACCGTTCAAGGCAACCCCCAAACCCAAACCCGAACCGAGGCTCGCCCCGACGCAGCAGTTCTCGAAGAAGGAATCGAGCTTCCCAAACCAAGGACTCGACCAGAAGGAAGCGGTCGATTTCGACAACCAGCCGTCGAATCAGTTGCCGATCAAAGAACCCCCGGCGAAGAAGAGCAAACCGACCGAGCAGTTCGCGCCGAGTCGCGACTAGTCCTTCGGTTCAGATGTGCGTTCCGGATTTCCGTGGCCCCACAAGTGAGGGCCACAGAAATCCCGCACGGCAAAGCTATCCTCAGCACTCTATCTGTCTCGACGTACGACAACCCGGAACGAAGTTCCGGGCCGTCGTACTAGCGTCGTGCGCTCGTTTCGAGCGGGTAAGCGCTGAGTGCGATGCGATTGCCGTCCGGGTCGCGCGCGTAGCTCGTCCATTCCGTGCGCGATTCGATGCTCGAGCCCTGCGCTTCGAGCTTCGCTTCGAGTCGCATTCGATCGTCGGGCGTAACCGCGAACGCGAGCAAGAAGAAGCCCGCGCCGATGCCGGTGACGTGTGGCGGCGAATCCTCAGTGTGTTCGATCATCAACACCGAGTCCCCGAGCGCGAGCCAAATCGAGCGCAGCGCGCCGTCTGGGAACGCGTGCCGCACGAGTTCGCAGAGCTCGAGCGCGTCGCAATAAAATCGCGCGAGCGTGCTTACGTCCCGCGTACCCAAGGCGAGGTGATGAAGCCGGGTCACAAGTCCGCAGCAAAACGCGGTCGTTCCGCTACAGCAACACTGAAGCGCAAACCCAATTTCTTACGCGGTTAGTGGCGCGAATTCGCGTGAAAATTCAGCGAGGAACTACCAGATGACGCGAGACAACGTGCGAGCTGAGCCCACATCGCAAAGCTTTCAGGCTGCTGCGATCCGGCAAGCGCGCTCGGCCCATGAGTTGAGAGAGAAATCGCGATTGTGCGCGAATTTTCGAAGCTGGACGAGATCGGAATGGAACGTGCAGCGTCTACGTTGAATTCGAAAGGACGAAGCCCGATGAACAGCGCTCACAAAACTCCCGATACCGCCTCCCGCCCTGTGCTGGCGGACGAGGAGTCGAGCGTCCGGGAGCGCGCTGCACGAGTCGAGTCCGAGCGACCGGCGAGCCCGGCCCGAGCTCGCCGCACTTCGGACCCGAGCATTAGTTTGAATCAGCGCATGGAAGCCAAGCTCGTCACTGCGCAAGTGCTGCTCGCCAAGCTCGAACCGCAAGACGCGCGAGCGCGCCTGCTTCACATCGCGGTGCTGCGGAAAGACGAAGCGTTGCTCGACGGAATCTTGGCCGAGCTCATGCAGCCGCCGACGTCGCGCCGTTCACGCTGAAACGGCGCTCCTACCCGAGCCACTGGTGTACGTGTGCGTCGCTGCTCGTGGCGCGAGCACGCGCCCGGCGAGTGCGGAGAAATTCGGCCGAATGGACTGAACACATGCGAGATTCGTCCGTTCATGAGTTCCATGATTTCGAGGGTGAAAGCTGCGGCTCTTTTCGCCGCGCTGCCGGTGCTGGTCAGCGCGCCTCATTCTGTTGCCGCGGAAGCGGCTCCCACTCCCGCGGGTGAAGCCGCAACGACCAAGCAACTCCCCGGCGGTGCGGTGTTGCACCTCGCGCCAGGTACGCAAATCGAAGTCGTGCGCATGCTGAAGCTGCAGCTCGGTCCGCCGGGTTCGGCCGAAACTGTCACACAAGTCGTGAAGCTCACGTCCGGGCGAGTGGACGTCGACATCCCGCTCTCACGGGTGCCGAAGACAGCGGTGTTGTTCCAAGCGCCACACAAGGTGAGCGCGGTCGCGAAAGGCGGCCACAGCATTGCAATAGCCGATGCAGATCGCGTCACCTTCGCGGCGGTCGACGGCGACATGCTCGCCGCTTCGGGCAACGACTGGAAGACCCTGCCGAGCGGCATCGTGCGCGGCTTCACCGGAGGCGATCCAACAGCGCAAGAGCATGCGGTTCCGGGCGTGCCGACGCTCAACGTCCCCCACGCACTCACGTTCGCGCTCGACGGCGCTACCGCGAGCGTGACTGCCGAGATCGGCGGCGTGGCGCAAGCCGAGCACTATGAGCTCAGTTTGTGGCGCGTTGGGGAAAAGAGCCACGAACTCGTGCGCCGCGTCGACGCACGCGGCTCGAGCGGACAAATCCCCGAGCTCGTGCCCGGACACTACGAAGTGACGGCGCGAGCCGTGGACTCGAGCGGCATTTTCGGTCAAGAGAGCGCGGCCCGTTCGCTGCACATCGTAGGCGCGGAGCTGCCCGAGGGCGCGCGCTTCGAAAATGGCAGCATCTTGCTCGGCACGCACGGACGCGTGAAGCTGCTCTACGCGGACGGTCTCGAGGCGAGCTACGGCGCGTCCGCGCATTTCGTACGCGCGCCCGGCACGGTCGGACTTTCGCGCGGCGACGCGACGCTCGTGCGCTTGCGCGAGCCGGGCAGCACGGACGAAGTCACGCTCGGACTCGAACCGCGCGCGCTGCACGCCGACGTGAGTATTTCGCCGAAATCGCCGCACTGGCCGCAAGACAAAATCGACGTGAGCGTGCGCTTGTTCGATGCGCGCGGTCACGCGGTCTCCACAGCCACCAAGGTGAAGACCACCGTGCTCGTCGACGTGACGCCAGTGGACGTGAGTTGGACGCGTAACGGCAATCTACTCACGGCCCAGGTTCCCGCTGCCACCGGCAAAGGGCCTTGGGTCGTGCGCGTCGAAGTCGAGGACGAATTCGGTGACGCCGCCGGCCGCGATTTCCTCGAAGTCGCCGGCGCGGGCAACGAGCGCGTGAGCTCGCGCTGAAGCGCTCGTGCGCGGCCGCGGATTGAGCTACGTTCGCCGCGTGCTGCTCTCCGATTTCAGTCACGTGATCTTCGATCTCGACGGCGTGCTCGTCGACACCGAAAAGCTTTACACCGAAGCAACCCAAGCCGTCGTCGCTGAGTTCGGCAAGAGCTTCGAGTGGTCGCTCAAGGTGCAGATGATGGGACGGAACGAGCTCGAAGCCTCGGCGGTTTTGATCGAGACGCTCGGCCTGCCAATCACGCCGGAAGAATACCTCTGCCGTCAGTTGCCGATCGCCGAAGCCTTGTTTCGCAGCGCTGAAGAAATCAGCGGCGCCGAAGCGTTCGTGTCTCGACTGCACGAGCGCGGCCTCGGTCTCGCCGTCGGCACCAGCAGCACGCGCAAACTGTACGAGCTCAAGACCGGGCATCACGCCTGGTTTTCACGGTTTTCAGCGATCATCTACGGCGATCATCCAGAAGTACGCGCACTCAAGCCCGCGCCGGACATTTTCCTCGCGGCCGCGCGCGCGCTCGGCGCCGACCCCGCGCGCTGTCTCGTGATCGAAGATTCACCTGCGGGCGTGAAAGCGGGACACGCGGCCGGCATGCGCGTGGTCGCGATTCCGGACGCGGCCTTGCCGGATTCACGTTTCCCCGAGGCCGACTTGATCGTGCGCAGTTACGCCGAGCTCGGCGAGCGACTCAGCTGGTAGCTGCCTCGGTCGCTTCCGCGCTGTGCAAATCGTGCCACGAGAAAAATTCGGCCAAGCAGGCGCGCTGGGCCGGCGGCATGTATTCGAAGTTGCGACCGCGATCGATGATTTCCCAAAAATCTTTGCTCTCCACGCGCTCGAGCGCGCGCCGAATCGAGAGCAAGCGCTCCGCGGGTTCATTTTCCATGTCGCGCGAGATACGGCGCGCCTTCTCGTTCTCCCCGCGCATCAAGTAGTACGCGGCGAGCTTCACTTGCGCCTTGCGCACGCCGAGTAACGCGCTCTCCTGTGCGCTGACGCGGAGCGGGCGGTCGAGCTCGAGGAACTGCGCGAGCATGTCTTCTTCTTCGGGCGCGCCTTGCTCGTTCGCATATTGGCACAGCGCCGACAAATCGTAGGCCACGGTTTCGGTCACGAAGGTGAGCTTCATGTCGAAACTGACGTGCCCGTAGTAATTCATGTGCTTGACGCCTTCGACGGCGGCGCGCCCATTTTTCTGCCGGATCATCGCTTCCACGAGCAATCGATATTGATTCAGCACGTTGTACGCCGTGCGCACGTCGCGCGCGTTCAAGGTCGAGCGCAAGTACGAATTCATGAAGCGAAACACGAGCTCGATCAATTCGGCGTCGCGCGCCGCGCCTGCGGCTTCACCGATGTAACGCGTGTCGATCGCGATCAGATAATTGATGTCGCGCATCGTGGCCAATGCCTCGTTGTAGATGCCGAGGTATTGGCGCATCACCTTCCACTCGACCCACGTGCGCCGGCGCTCCAAATCCGAAAGCGACTCCGGATCCATCGCCACGAAGTCCGGATTTTGACGAATGTCCGCGCCGACATCGAACCAAGCCTCGCTCGCCTGGGGTTTGGATTTCAGGTAAGCGAGCGAAAAATCCTTCAGCGCGTCGACCGCGCCGCTGGCGATGATCTTGTCTTTGCCGGAAATCGAGTTGCTGGTGATGTCGGTGAGCTCTTCCATCGCGGAAAGCGTCAAAGCTTGCGCGGCCGCGGAGCGTGATTTATCGGGCTCTTTCGCGCCGCGCGCCGCGACTTCCACCGCTTCGGCGCGGATGCGCGAGATGATGTTCATCGGCTCGAGGAACCAGAACACGTAACGGAAATACGGCGCCATCAAGACCAAGCCGAACGTGGTCGCACTCACCATCATCAAGAGCTCGAAGCGCGGCACGTAGTCGCGATGGATCGACACGCTGAACCAAACGCCGCACACGCAGGCGATGAGGTAGTAAGCCATCACCGCCAAGTTGATGCGATCGCGCAAGAACATGCGCGCGACGCCGGTGTAGCGATCGGCGGACAACTGCACGATGATGGATACGACGGTGATCACGATGCCGAACACCGCGGCAATCATGCCCGCGAGCGAGCTCACCGCGTCCGTGATGCTCTGCGGATCGAAATGGATGTAACGCGTGAACGGCGAATGCGGGACGGGCTGCGAGTCACCACCGGTGACGAAATGATCGACCGAGTAAAACCCCCAAAAAACCAGCAAGGATGCCAGGGTGAGCACGACGATCGGAATCAGCCACTGCTTGCGAAAGCTCTCCTGGTCGCCGTTCATGCTCGAACGAATAGTTTAGCGAAAGACTACTGTGCTGAATCCAAGATTCAGCACACTTTTGAGAGAGAAAAGTGGCTGAGTACACCACGCCGAAGCCTCGAAAATTTCTGGGGTCTCGCTCCGTCGGGAACCAGAAATTTTTGGAGCGTTTGATTGACTCAGGACACTAGGTGCCTAGTCTTCAGGCGCCGGAGCGGCAGCGCGAGCGCCGCGGAAAACAGGGTAATCAGGCTCAAATGGAGGCGCTTTCGCTGCTTTGGGTTCACCGCTGCGCTGGCCGGCTCGAGAGCCGCGCTCTTGCTCTCGGCCGCGGCGCTGCTCGCCGAATTGCCGGAGCAGGTGTCGCCGTCATAGCCGCTGCCGCAGCCGGACGAGTCGCTCGAGTCCGTGCTCGAACTGTCGCCGCTACACGAGTCGCTCTGGTCCGAATCGCTCGAGCTGTCACCGCTGCACGAGTCGCTCTGGTCCGAATCGCTCGAGCTGTCACCGCTACATGAGTCACTCGAACTCGAATCGGAACCGCTCGAACTGTCGCCGCTGCACGAGTCGCTCGAACTCGTGTCGGTCGAGCTCGAACTGTCGCCGTCGCAGGAGTCGCTGAACACGGTGACGTCGCAACTGTCGCCCGGCGATACGCTGCTCGTTTCTTCACTGCTCGAATCTCGAACGCCGCTCGCGCTGCCGCTGTTCACTGGCGTCACGGGCGTGCTCGCGCCGTCACTCGGCACGACCGAGCCATCCGCGCCGGGCATCACGCTCATGTTCGTCGCACAATCGCTGGCGTCGAAGTCGGTGGCGACGACGTGGCCGTCGCGTTCCGAATCGTCGGAGCTTCGCAAACTCAGCCCCTGCCCGTCGATCGAGCCGAACACGCGCGTCAAACGCAGATCAGCGAACTCGAACGCGCCGGCTGCGAGCGCGAAATCATCGGCGTCACCGCAAGTGTAGTCGCTCGCGAGCACCGACTGGCGCGCGTACGCGCTTTCCACCCTGATGAAACAAGAGTGGCCATTTTCTTGGCCCAACGCGGCCTCGAAATAGTGCGAGGCAGCGGGTTCGATCACACCGGCACCCGGAATCACCGACCACGCGAGCAAGCTCGAAGCAGCTTCGACTTCGACCACGAAGCGCAACGGATTTCGTTCGAGAAACGCCGCGCGCGCCGCGACATAGTCCGTACTCGCTTTCGCCCCGAAGTATTTCACGGCAAAGTCGCCGGGCTCAGCGAGATCGGTCGAAGCCGGCAAAATCGCGCTCGTCCCGAGCACGATCAACGACAGCGGCAAACTTTGGCGACCACTCGTCACGACGCCCGAAACCGCGAGCGCGGCCGAATCGTCGATCCGAAGCGCGGCCGTGCTGCTCGCCTCATCGCTCGCGTCGTAGAACGCGACGCGATACGGCGCGTTCACGCTCGCCGTGAATGTCGCCACGCCATCGAGATCGAGCGCGATGCCCGCCGCTTCGAGAGCGCGCCGCAATTCGAGCTC
>DASYCL010000425.1:0-3154 GCA_036500245.1 Polyangiaceae bacterium
AAATAAAACAAGGCCGACGGGTTCGCGCGGCTGATCACGGTTCTCGAAAGAGGGGCGAGTAATGAGAACTGACCGAACAGGCGCCCGCCGCGTCGCTCGACGCGCGAACCTGCGCCAATGGTTATCCGACCCGCGCGCACCTCGAGATCGATCTCGACGCCTGCGCGAGCCTCGAGTTCTGCAAAGAATTCGAGCTCGCGTGACGCCACTTCCGGACCCCCAGCGGCGCGCCCGCGTGGTGGTTGGGGAGGGCGAATAGTCGTCCCGGACTGTTCATCGACTCTTGTTTTTTGCCCTACGCGCGAATTGGCGTTTGGCCCGCTCGCGCGTCGAGCGACGCGGCGGGCGCCTGTTCGGTCAGTTCTCATTACTCGCCCCTCTTTCGAGAACCGTGATCAGCCGCGCGAACCCGTCGGCCTTGTTTTATTTCCGGGCATTCGGCTGCCAGCCTTCGCGCGCGCTCGGGCGCGACAAGAAGACGCGGAGACAAGAAGACGCGGAGATGTGATGAACTGAACGTTCATCACAGGTGTCCTCTTTCACGCCAGAGCGTGCGCGAAGGGTTCGGTCAGATGCCCGGAAATAAAACGGCGCTTCTGAGTCGCGCGGCTGATCACGGTTTTCGAAAGAGAGGCGGCCACGTTAAAACTGACCGAACAGGCGCCAGTCGCGCCTCCGCAAGCGCGAGCGGCCAAGCGTTGTGGCTCGTGCAGGGCCCAAAACATCACATCCCAAACATGCAACTAATGATGGCTAGACGTAGATGACCCGCTCTCGCTCGCACCCACCCACCTTGCTCACGCTCGTGAAGCGCACGTTGACGGAAGAGTGCGGCGTAGAAAAGGGCGCGCACGTGCTAGTCGCGCTTTCCGGCGGCGGCGATTCGACGGCGCTGCTGCACGCGCTCGCGCTGCTCGGCAAGAAACTCGATTTTCGCGTCAGCGCGCACGGTGTGGATCATGGGCTGCGCGCGGAGGCGAGCGCCGAGCTCGACGCAGCCGAGGCGCTGTGCGTCGAACTCGGTGTGGCGTTTTCGCGTACGAAATTGACACTCGGCGATGGCGGCAATTTGCAGGCGAGGGCGCGTGCGGCGCGGCGCAGCGCGTTGCTTGCGGTGGCCGAGGAGCGCGCGGCGGATCGGATCGCGACCGCGCATCACGCCGATGATCGGGCGGAGACGGTGCTGATTCGCTTGCTGCGCGGCTCGGGACCGCGCGGGCTTTCGGTGCTCGCACCGCGGGATGGGATTTGGATTCGCCCGCTGTGCCGCGCGCGCGAGAGCGACGTGCGCGCACACCTCGCGCGACATGCGCTCCGTTTCGCCGAGGATCCGTCGAACGCGAATCGACGATTTTTGCGCACGCGCGTGCGGTTCGAACTTTTGCCGCTGCTTTCTGAACTTTCGCCGCAAATCGTCATGCATTTGTGTGCGCTCGCGGATGCGCTGTCCGAACCAGCCCACGCCCCTGGCACGAAAGCGGAGCTCGCGGTTGCGCTGGAGCTCAACCGTGCGCAACGTGAGCTGGTCGGTCGAGCGCTCGCATTTAGGCAACGCTCGGCGCGCGTGAGCTTGCCCGGCGGGCGCGAGCTCAGCTTCGACCCCGCGACATTCGAGCCGTTGCTCACGGCCGCACGCCCGCGTCTGCGAAAGCGCTGATTTTCCCCTGTGACTGGTTTTTATCGGGCGCGTTGCCTGTGCCTCAATGTTTCCGGTGTTTTCCGGGCACTGCCCGTGTAGCGATGTTCGGTTCGAGTTCGTCGGGGACTTACGAAATCGGCGATTTGGCCCAACAAAGCTGAACGAGACAGCTACGCGAGAAACACCGGCGGCTAGGCTACTCTTGAATCGACGTTTGGCCGTTCGGATGGCATGCTGACGAAAGTCTTAGGCACGAGTCTCCGAGGTTCAGAGTGAAACAACCGCACAAGACCCTATTGCTCTGGGTCGTCCTCATCGTGGCGTTTCTGGCGATTTGGCAATTCCTCAATCCCGAGAGCCAACCCAACCACGACAAGCCCTACAGCGAGTTCATCGCGCTGGTGAAGGCGCCGCACGACCAGAAGCACATCGAAGAGGTCGAGATTAAGGACCGTGAGTACACGTTCCAAATCAAGGACCCGAATGGCAAAGGGCCGCCCGAGCATGGCCGCACCGTCGGTCCGGTGGAAGACAACGCTCAGGACCTCATCTCGCACGGCGTGCGCGTCACTTATCAAAAGGACGAAGGCAGTCCGTTCCTCACGCCAGTGCTCACGATCGTGCTGCCGATGGTGTTCGTGATCGTGATGTTTTACTTGTTCATGCGCCAGCTTCAGGCCGGCGGTGGCAAGGCGATGAGCTTCGGCAAGAGCCGTGCGCGCCTGCTCAGCGAATCGCAAAACAAAATTACGTTCAGTGACGTAGCCGGCATCGACGAAGCCAAGGACGAAGTCGAAGAGATCATCGCGTTCTTGAAGGATCCTAAGAAGTTCCAGCGCCTCGGCGGTCGCATTCCGAAGGGCGTCTTGATGATGGGTCCGCCCGGTACGGGCAAGACGCTACTTGCCCGCGCGATCGCCGGTGAAGCCGGTGTGCCGTTCTTCTCGATCTCTGGTTCGGATTTCGTGGAGATGTTCGTCGGCGTCGGTGCGAGCCGCGTGCGCGACTTGTTCGAGCAAGGCAAAAAGCACGCGCCCTGCATCATCTTCATCGACGAGATCGACGCGGTCGGTCGTCATCGCGGCGCCGGCCTCGGCGGTGGCCATGACGAGCGCGAGCAAACCTTGAACCAACTGCTCGTCGAGATGGACGGCTTCGAGTCCAACGAAGGCGTGATCATCATCGCCGCGACGAATCGTCCGGACGTGCTCGACCCCGCAATTTTGCGCCCGGGTCGATTCGATCGCCGGATCACCGTGCCGCGCCCGGACGTGCGCGGTCGCGAGGGCATCCTCGGCGTGCACACCAAGAAAGTGCCACTCTCGAACGACGTGCAGCTCGGCATCATCGCCGCCGGCACGCCCGGCTTCGTGGGCGCGGATCTCGAGAACTTGGTGAACGAAGCAGCGCTGCTCGCCGCGCGCCAAGACAAAGAAGCCGTCACGATGGAGGACTTCGAGCTCGCCAAGGACAAGGTCCTGATGGGCAGCGAACGGCGCTCCATGGTCATGAGCG
>DASYCL010000426.1:0-5149 GCA_036500245.1 Polyangiaceae bacterium
GTATCACGCGGGCCAAGTCTTCACCTTCACGGGTGATGATGACGTGTTCGCATATATCAACAATGGCCTCGTGGTGAATCTCGGCGGTCTCCATCAAGCAGAGACCGCGAGCGTGACCCTCGATTCGCTCGGCTTGACCGAAGGCTCCATCTACCCGCTCGACTTCTTCTGGTGCGAGCGCCACGTTACGGCCTCGAACTTCCACATCGACACGAGCCTCGAAGTCGTCGACTGCGGCACCGTCGTCGTGAAGTGAGCTGACGCAAAAACGACCGGTTGGGCTTCGCGTCAGCGAGTCAACCGGTCGTCGTGCATTGGGACGTCGAACCGAGCCTCAGCCCGACATGCCGCTCTTGCTCGTGAGCTGCGACGGGCAGCTCACTTGCTTGAACGTGATTTGCGGATTGTCGGACGCGCCGTACCAATCCAAGAACCAGTTGCAGCCCGCGAGCAAGTCGGGTTTGCCCGCGAACACGGTGGTGCACTTGTTGCGGGTGCACGTCACATCGCCGTTGCAACCGCTGAAGAAGCCGCCGAATTGCGCGCCGAGATCCGAGGTGCCCCACTCAGCCGAGCAGGCGTTGAACTGACCCACGCCGCCGCCCGGGATCAAGAGATCGAACTGATCGTCGGCGATGGATCCCGTGTTGAGGACCTGCACGTACACGGTCTTGTAGACGAGCGCGATGGCATTTCCGGGACAGCTCGCGCCCTCGCTGCAACCAGCGGAGCCCGTGAATTGAACCTCCCAGCAGCTGCCGCACGCGCGGTGCGACGCGGCCCACGCATACGAGACGTATTGATTCGTCGAATCTTGGAACGGCTCGAAGTTCCAGCACATGTACGAGTTGCCGCCCGCGCATGCGCTCTGATTGTTGCCGCCGTCGGTTGTCGTACCGCCGCTGCAGCTCACCTTGTTGTTCGAGCACGCCGGCTTGCAGCAATCCCAATAGCGCGTGGCAAAGCCGGTCTGGCCGCCGGTGATTGCGGGCAGCGGTTGCGGGCCGCCCGTAGAACCCGCGCTGCCGGCCATGCTGCTCGTGCCGGCCATGCTGCTCGTGCCGGCGCTGCCTTTGCCGGCAGTCCCGCCTGTGCCGCTCGCGCCTCCGGCGTGCGTGCCGCCTTGCGCGGACCCAGCTTGCGCCATCGTGCCGGCTTGTCCGGAGCCGGCTTGTGCCGTGGAACCGCCTTGGCTCGTGCTGCCGCCTTGGTTCATGCTGCCAGCTTGCGTCGCTCCGCTGCCGCTCGTGCCCGTGGACGAACTGCCGCCACTCGTTTGCGCGCCACCGCTGGTCGCGGTGTTTCCGGTGTTGCCGACGCCAACGCCGGTCGTAGCGCCACTCGAGCCCGTATCGCCCGAATCGACCGAGCCGCTCACACACGAGGCCAACACACCGATGCCGGTCAAGCCCAACAACAAAGCAAGCCCATGCCGAAATTGGATCATTCTGCTTCTTAGTTACCATCGCGCGAACGATCGCGCGAGCAAACCAATGCAGAATCTATTGGTAAAAGGCTTGACTATCGTCAAATCCTGAAACTAGTTCCAGTTTGCCGACAACTCTACCGCGCGGATATTCGGCGGACCGTCGTGCTGATTTTTGACTCGGTCTGCGCGTGCAAGTTTTTACAATTCGGAGCGGCGCGGCTGCATGGCGTTGGCTCTGGCGGGTTACGTCACCGCGCGGCGCGCTCGGTCGCGCGAGCGCGCCCGTTACATTGGCTTCGGTCAAACAAAAGAAAAACGGCTCCGCGCCGAAGCGCAGAGCCGTTTCTCACGACCGAGTTTCGCTGAAACTCAGCCGGCCGTCGCGCTGCCGCTGGCCGACGCGCTGGCTTTCACCGACACGTTGATCGACGCAGAGGCTTTCGCTTGCGCATCGATCGAAGCCGCGAAGCAACCACCAACCTTGAGCGCCGCGGCGCCGCCAGCAGTGACCGCCGACTTCACGCCTTCGAGCGACGCTTTGACGTTGGCTTCGATGCCTTCGAGTTTGCCTTTCATGCCCATCGTGATTTTGAGCAAGGCGGGCAGATCTTTCTCGAGTGCGCCCTTCAACTTGGCGGCAGCAGCCGCGTCCGCCGAAGCTTCGATCTTTGCGTCCACCATCGCCGGCTTGCAATCGAGCTTGCCGTTGACCTTGGCGTTGCAGTGCGCCTTGCACTCGGCGCTCATTTCCGGCGGCTTCACTTCGCCGCTGCACTTCGGCTCTTTGAATTCGGCGCTGCAGCTGCCGGAGCAGGTGCCTTTGCACTCGCCCTTGGCTTGAACGGTGCACGTCGCGCTGCACTCGCCCTTGCATTCGCCGTGGCAGCTCGCATCGACTTTGCCGGCGCACTTGCCTTCGCAGGTACCCGCGCACTTGCCTTTGCTGTCCTTGCCATCGCACTTGCCGTTGCAGGTGCCATCGCACTTGCCGGTGATGTCCGCCGAGCAATCGCCCTTGCAGCTACCGCCGCAGGTGCCTTCGCACTTGGCGCCGGCTTCGACGTCACAGCTGCCGTCGCACTTGGCGTCGCACTTGCCGCTCAGCTTGCCGCCTTCGCAGGTGACCTTGGCCGAGCCGGGCGTGACCTTCGCGTCGCACTTGCCGGCGCAGTCGGCCATGGCGCTGACGGAAGCCGTACAGACGGGGGGTTTCACCTCGACCTTGAACTTCACGCCGGCTTTCGCCTTCACTGCGCCGAGGATCTTCACGGCGGCGTCGCACGCGGCTTGAGCCTTGGCGCCCGGGCTGTCCGACTTCGGCGCGATGTCGGCGTCGGTCGCGCCGAGATCTTTGGCTAGCGTGCCACACGCGGTGGCAACGTCGGCTTCAAGGTCAGCGGCGATCTTCTGCAGATCGGCGCCGGCCGCGAGCGAGGCCTTCACTTTGTTTTCGAGCTCGCCCTGCAAGCCGAAGTTTGCGGACATCAGCGCATCCGCGTCCGCCACGTTCGCCGGACAGGAGCCAGGGGCACCGGGGACATCGGGCATCTTGGGGGCGCCGGGGATCCCCTTCATGCCGCCACAGTCGATCATCAGGGGAACGGCCAGAATCAAGCCGGCACCAAGCCAAGCTCTCGTCGTCTTCATAGGTTCTATCCTCCTCGGACCCCTATCGGGCCCGCGATATCGGAGAGGACGCTAGCCCGATAGCTCGCGCTTGAAAACACCCCTTCGCCTTTTTATGCCGCGGCCATGCGGATTGTCGCTCAACGCTCGAGCCCTCAGAAATTGCTGAATTTCGCGGGGAATTAGCGATAATTGCGGGCACCCCTGTCCCTCGCCCCACGTTTGGCAAACGAAACACTCAGCGACGAGTCTTCGGATTTCGCACGGCCGGTCGTTCGGCAGCAGGCGTAGCTGCCTGAAATGGGAGTTCGATCTGTTCGGCGGAGAGCGATTTCCGCGCAGGCTTTTGGCCGGCGCGCGCGAGGAAATCATCTTCGCGAGCCATGTCGGCGTTGACGACTTCTTCGTTGTCGAACGCGAACGCGAGCGCGTCGAACACCTTCGCGGGACCGAGCTGTGGGTAGCGCTTCAAGATCCGTTCGATGCTGGCGCCGCTGCGATAAAACGCCCACAGCCTACGTACCGGCACGCGCGAACCGACGACATACGGGCTGCCCGCGAGTACGTTCGCGTCCACGCGCACGTGCGGATGCGGCACTAAGACGATGGGTAACGACAGCGGATGGCTCCTCGCAAACGGCGATTTCTTCTAACCCCGCTCGCTCCGCGCGCAAAGCCGTTTGGGGCCGGAGCCCGAAACTCCGGGGTGGGGCCCCGCTGAATTCACTTCAGCGGGTGCGGCGGTGAGACCTCCGATGGAAGAAGCCGAGCAGTCAGCTCATTCGTGAGCTGGCTGCTCGTGCTGAGTCTCAATGGCTTCGCGGTGTTCGGCGAACGTGCGGCTGAAGGAATGCCGACCTTCGCCCTTGGCCATGAAGTACAAGTAGTCGCTGTGGGCGGGCGCGAGCACGGCTTCAATCGAGGATTCGCCTGGGTTCGCGATCGGGCCCGGGGGCAAACCAGGATGGCGGTAGGTGTTGTACGGGTTCTGAGCGTCGCGCAAGAGCGCAGGTGTCGCGTTGCCCTTGAAGTCATTGCAGCTCGGAATGTCCTTCGCTTGCATCAAACAGCCGTAGCTCGCCGTGGGATCGGATTGCAGCATGCGCGGCGGACGGAAATCCGGATCCTTCAAGCGATTGAAAAATACGCTCGCGATCAGCGGACGTTCGTCGGGCGCGTGCGCTTCTTTTTCGATCATCGACGCGAGCGTGAGCACTTCGAATTCGTGAAAGCCGAAGTCCGCAGCGAGCTGAGCGAGCGCGCCGGGATGCGCGTCGCCGAGCTTCGCGAGTCGTTTTTTGGTTTCCGCCGCGAGCAAGCGCACGACTTCACGCGCGTCACTGTCGACGAGTAAGCCGTAGGTCGCGGGAAACAAATAGCCTTCGGCGCTCGGCCCCGGAATGCCGAGCTCGCGCAACAGCGCCGGATCGCTCACCGCGCGCCGAAACGCCGCGAGCGTGCAGACTTCGGCGTGTTCCAGGCGTTCACCGACTTGGATTTGCTGAAACCCTTCCGGCACGGTGATGTGCTGTGAAGCGCGCGATGAGCTGTGCCCGAGCCGAAACGCGAGCTCGCGCGGCGACGCAGCGTCGTTCAACAAGTGCTCGCCCGGCTCGAGCTCGAAGCCCGGATGCAACAGGAAAAGCGACCAGTGAAACAAGCGCGGGCTCGACAGCGCGCCGCGCGCAACCAGGAGCCGACTCAGCTCCGTGACGCCGACCGCACCTGGCACTTGAATCGTGAACGATTTCCCGCTGCCCGGACCCGGCGCAAGCGACCAGATATAAAGCGGCAAGATCACGAGCACCAAAAACAACCCGACACCGACGAACAAACGTCCGAACGCGCGCTGCAGCGCGCTCGGCGCATTCGAGCTGCGCTGTGGTCCCGGCGCGACCGAAGCGCGACGTCGCCGGCGCTTGCGACGCGACGTGCCGCTGCTCGGCGGCGCGCTAGTCGGCACTGGCGTCGCGAGCGGCGCAGCGGAAGGACGTGCTGATTTCTTGCGGCGCGACTTGGTCACGGCTCGTGTTTCCGCTGTCCGTCGAGCCAGCTCTGCAGGAGTACGGCGGCGGCCGCGCTGTCGACGCGTTC
>DASYCL010000427.1:0-3774 GCA_036500245.1 Polyangiaceae bacterium
GGCGACCGAAGAGTTCGTGAGCGAAGAGGCCGCGCCGCCCACGCGCCGCCCGCCCACGATTCGCGCGCCCGGTCCGTCGCTGAGCGAAGAAGTCGAGCGCATCTTGCGCACCTCGAGTCCGCCGCGGAGAGCTTCCGATCCCGCGCAAGCGGCCGTGCGCGCACCCGAGTCGAGCCGCGCGCGCGCCTCACTCGCCCCGCCACGCGCACCCACGCTCTCGCAACCCGAGCTCGAAGACGCGCTGCCCGAATCCTCCACCTTCCCGCGCCGCGAAGCGCGCACCGGCGCGACTGCGCGCAAGAAACCAGACGGGACTGACGTGGGCTGATTTTGGGGGCGTGGGCACTTTCGTCGCGGCCTTGAAGCGCGAAACGACGCTGGCAATTTCCCGCAAAGCGCGCGCGCCGCACGCAATTTCACTCTTAAAATTCCGCCGGATCCGCGTGTGTACCGAACACCTCGCGCAATACGTCGCAGAGCTCTTGTTCGGTCGCGTACGCGCGACACGCTTCGATGATCGGCGGCATCAAGTTGTCGTCACTCGAAGCGGCCGCGCGCACCCGCGACAGCGCCGCCTTGACGTCACTCGCGCTGCGGCCCGCTTTGACCGCGGCGAGCCCCGCGCTCTGCTCTTTCGCGACGTTCTCGTCGAGACGAAGTGTCGGGATTTTTTCCTGCTCCGCCGAGCGAAAGCGGTTCACGCCCACGACCACGCGCTCGCCCGTGCCGAGCGCGCGCTCGTGCTCATAGGCCGAGCGCGCGATTTCGCGCTGCGGATAGCCCGCTTCGACCGCACAGACCATGCCGCCGAGCGCGTCGATGCGCTCGATGTATTCGAGCGCGAGCGCTTCGACGCGATTCGTCAACCATTCGACGTGATAGCTCCCTGCGAGCGGGTCGATCGAGCTTGCGACGCCGGATTCGTAGAGCAAGATCTGCTGCGTGCGGAGCGCGACCGTGACGGCTTCCTCGGTTGGCAGCGCGTACGTTTCATCGAGCGAGTTCGTGTGCAAGGACTGCGTGCCGCCGAGCACGGCCGCGAGCCCCTGCAGCGCGACGCGCGCAACATTGTTGTACGGCTGCTGCGCGGTCAGCGTGACGCCCGCGGTCTGCGCGTGCGTGCGCAACTTCAAACTCGCGCCGGTCGCGCCGTAGCGCTCCTTCATCAGCCGAGCCCAAAGCCTTCGCGCGGCACGCAATTTAGCGATTTCCTCGAAAAAATCCGAGTGCACGTCGAAGAAGAAGCTGAGCCGCGGCGCAAAATCGTCGACCTTGAGCCCGCGCGCGAGGCCGGCATCGACGTAGGCAAGGCCGTCCGCCAAGGTGAAGCCGAGCTCTTGCGCGGCGGTCGCTCCGGCTTCGCGAATGTGATATCCGCTGATCGAGATGGGATTGTAGCGCGGTACCTCTGCCGTCGCGTACTCGATCATATCCGTCACGAGGCGCATCGCGGGCCGCGGTGGCACGAGCCATGCGTGCTGCGCGATGAACTCCTTCAGGCAATCGTTTTGAATCGTGCCGCCGAGCGAGCTCCGCGCAATGCCGCGCTTATCCGCGAGCGCGACGTACAGCGCGAAGAGCACGATCGCCGGGCCATTGATCGTCATCGAGGTGGTCACGCGATCCAGCGGAATTTCCTGGAACAGGCGCTCCATGTCCGAAAGCGTGTCCACCGCGACGCCGCACATACCGACTTCACCGAGCGCGCGCGGCGAATCCGAGTCATAACCCATGAGGGTTGGAAAATCGAAGGCCGTCGAAAGGCCGGTCTGGCCCTGCTCGAGCAAATAGCGGAAGCGTTGGTTCGTCTGCGCCGGCGTACCGAAGCCGGCAAACATGCGCATCGTCCAGGGCCGACCGCGATACATCGTCGGTTGCACGCCGCGCGTGAACGGATACTCGCCGGGAAAGCCGAGTGCGCCGAGGTAGTCCGCTGAGATGTCCGCGGGGGTCAGGAAATCCGGCACTTCGATGCCGCTCGAGGTGACGAAGCGCGCCGCCCCGGTCGCTGCCTGCGTCGAGATTTTCTGGCCCTTTTCGGCCGCAAGCGCGCGAAACTCCGCCAGCCGCTGACGCAGCTCGCCGAGTTCGAGCCCAGGAACTTCACCCTCCGGAGTGATATCGCCGGGCGCGGTCATGAGCAATCGGGGGTCAGCGCGGCGCTGCGTGTCGAATCGGTCTGGCCGCTGAGCGAATCCATGACCGAACCCACGACCACGACTTCACCCGCGCAAATCGCGTCATGCTGCGACTGGGTCAAGAGTGCGGTCATGCTGATCGTGAAAGACACGTCTTTGATGCTGCCTTGGTCGATCGTGAGCGGAAACGCGGTGGCGCCGGCGTCTACGTTCAAGTGATCGATGAGCGACGCGCCGGACGCGCTTTGCAGCGCGAAACTACCGAGCGTGACCGTGGTCGAGCCCGAGGCTTCTGGACCGAGATTGAACTCGAGCTCGAAACCGCCGCCGAGCGTGGAACCGAAGCTGGCACCCAGCGAGCTCTGCTGCGCCGTGACGCTCGCTTGCTGCATCGTGACCGTCAGCGAAACCGCGCTTTTATCGCCACAAGCAGTGAGCGGCGCGAATAAAGCGAGGGCAAGCGAGAGGGCCGGCGCAAGCGACGAAAAACGCATGCGCTAACCATAGCGACGAATCCGAACGCCGACCACTTCGGGTCGCGTGCTCCTGGCTTCGCGGCGCGCGCTCGCGGAATTGGCGGGATTTTTTCGCGCGGTGGAGTGCGCGTTGCGCTGTATGCTCGGCAGCGCGTGGCTCGCGTTCGACCTGCGGTTTTGGCGCTCTGGTGTGTGAGCGCTTGTGCCGCGCCGGCGAAAAACACGGCGTCGGCGCTGGAGTACCCGAAGCCCAGCGCGAGCGCGCCCATCTTGCCGCGCGCGCAGGCGCCCGCGTCCACCACCACGCCGGCCGCGCCTCCAAACGCGCCCCCACCTAAACTCCCAACTCGCGTCGAGTCGTTCGGAGACACGAGCTTCGGCGGCCAAGGCGCGGCGCTGCTCGAGCGGGCGAGCCCCGACGGACGCTGGCTTGCCGTGTGTCGCGCGAAAGTCGACGCGCGTGAACGCGAGCCGAACGCAAAAGGCGCGAGCGAACGCGACGCCGTCGAGCGATTTTTGCTCTCGCCCGGCGAAGAGCTCGCGATCGATGGATTTTTGAGCGCGAGCCGCGACGGGCGTTTTGCGATCTTCTTGCAACACGGCGCGCTCGTGTTGTGGGACAGCGCGACGCAAGCGAGTCTGGATTTGTCGGCGCTCGGCGCGGACGCGCGGCTCAGCGCGGAATCCGGCGCAGCCGTGCGCACGGTCGACTTCGACGCGCGCAGCGAACACCTGCTCTACGTGCGGCAACGGGCTGAGCGCACGCGCGTGGTGATCCGCGATTTGAATAGCGGCGGCGAGCGCGAGCTCGATCCCGGGCCCGGCGAGGTTTGGCGCGCGCGTTTCGATCCGGGCGGAGTTTATGCCATCTTGCAGCTGATTCATGTCGACACGAATCGCAATCGCAAGCTCGACTTTCCGGCGCCGCTCTTGAGCGCGCCGCGCGCGTGCGGCGAAGATCGCGCGCATTTTCACACCTGGGAAGGCCGCGGCGATCGACCCGAGACGCTGCTCTTGCCGCTCGACGGCGCGGCGGCCGTGCACGACCCGGATTTGTTGATGCCGGTGCGCGACGCGCTACTCCTCCGCGACGAAGACGGCGTGCTTTCGCTGTCGCGCGGCGGAAAAAAGCGCGTGCTCGAACCCGCGGCGTGCAAAGG
>DASYCL010000428.1:0-1951 GCA_036500245.1 Polyangiaceae bacterium
GAACAGCCGCCCGAGTCGTTCGAGCTGCCGCTGTCGATCGGTTCGCTGCTCGCTGTGCCGGCTGTACTCGTGCCGCCAGTCGTCGTCGCGCTGCCGCCAGCCGTGCCGGTGCTCGCGCCGGCGCTGCCGCCGCTCGCTCCACCGGCTGCCGCGCCGCCCGCTCCTACGCTGCTGCCCGCGCTGCCGCCACTTCCACCGCTACCCGCGCTCGCACCCGCGCTGCCGCCTGCTCCGCCCGCCCCGGCACTGCCGCCCGCGCCGCCGCCGCCGTTTTGCGACAGCTGCATCGCCGCGTACACGAGCTGTTCGATCTCGACTTCACCCATGGCGTTGGTTTGGCCGTCACCCATGCCCATGAAGTACTCGTTGTGATTCAAGAACGTGTTGTACAAATCGACCAGCTTCACTTCGCTGTGCTTCATCGCCACCGCTTGCACGCCAGGCAAGACGACGCTCGTGACGTAGGTCTGCGTCGCTTGATCGAAGGTCGGGACTTGAATCGGCGTCGTGATGTACACGGTCGGCTTGCTCGGCAGCGAGAGATAGGACTGCACGAGCGCGTCGTAGTCCTGTTCGAAGGTCATTTCCGTGCCCATGGCCGGGAACGCTTTGACCACGCGCTCGTCGTGCTCGCCGAATGGGCCGATGATCACGATGTTCGCGGTCAGGCTATCTTGATAAGCCGTATTGCTCGGCGACATCACCGGATCGGCGCCGACGCCAGTCGTGTTGTAGCCGGTCAAGATCGAGCCGTTGGTGTCGCCGCCGTCGTCGACGACGTTGTAATTCGCGCCGAGCGCGGTGCCGAGCAGCGCGGGCCACATCGGGCCGGGCGCTTCATTGCTCTTCGTGGTCTGTTCGCCCAAACACGCTACTTTGGTCGTCGCGGCGCGCGCAGGCAGAGTGAGCATCAGGGCGAGCGCGGAGAGCGCCGTGGCGGCCAGATGTGAATGGAGCCGGAGAGTGTTCATCGTCGATCTGATCCTTTTGGCGTGCGCGCACGAATGCGAAGCCGCAGGCCGCGAAGTTTTTGGACTTCATTCCCGCGCGCGCCATGTCTACAAATCGCGACTCTGATCGCAATTCGAACCACCGAGTCACGCTCTGCCGTCGATTGCACTCTCTCCTCGACTTCTCCGCACCGCCCGCGACTTATTTCGCGCCCCCACCCAAATAAATTGACCCGCGCCGCAGCAAGTCGCTTTCGCGTCGCCCCACGCTTGACCGCGCTCAACCCAAAAATCAGCTGGCGGCCTTGGCGCCCCCTCGGCGCCTTGGCGGTGAATTCTTCCTCTCACTCACTCACTCATTCAGCATGAGCTTCAGCGTGTGCCGCGTGTCCGCCGCTGATCGCGCCACGACGAGCTCGACCTCGCCGCGTTCGAGCGCAAAAGCGTGCGTCGCTTCGTCCCAGTGCGCGAGATCGATGCCGCGCACGTTGACGTCGATTTCGCGCCGTTCGCCCGGATTCAGACTGACCCGGCGGAAGCCGCACAAAAGCCGCTTCGGGCGCGCGATTTTCGAATGCGGGAAGCGCGCGTAGATTTGAATCACTTCGTCGCCCGCGCGCGCGCCGAGGTTGGCTAGCTCGACGCGCACGCTGACACTTTGCTCGAGCCGCAGTTGCTTGCTGAGCAAGCTCGCATTTTCGTACTCGATGCGCGCGTAGCTCAGGCCGAAGCCGAACGGGTAGAGCGGCTCGCCCTCGAAGTAACGATACGTGCGGCCTTTGCTCAAATCGTAGTCGAGCATCGGCGGCAATTGTTCGAGCGAGCGCGGCCAAGTTTGCACCAAGCGACCGCCCGGATCGACATCGCCGAACAGCACGCGCGCAAGCCCGGTGCCGAGCTCTTGGCTGTTGTGCGACAAGTGCACGATCGCCGGCACGTTCTCTTGAGTCCAATTGATCGCGTAGGGGAAGCTCGAAATTAGCGCAACGACCGTGCGCGGA
>DASYCL010000429.1:0-1976 GCA_036500245.1 Polyangiaceae bacterium
GCTCCACACTCAGCGCGGCCTCAAGCTGACCAAAGTCGTGGAAGCCGTGCTCGACGGGCTGCGTCGTGCGCGTGAAACCTACGGCATCAAAGCGAACGTCATCGTGTGCGGAATTCGCAATATTTCGGCCGAATCCTCGTACCAAATGGCAGAGCTTGCCGTGGCGTACAAAGGTCGCGGCGTGGTCGGCTTCGATTTAGCTGGCGCGGAAGCGGATTTCCCGGCCAAGCATCACCGTGCCGCATTTCAGCTCGTGCGCGACAACAACATCAATTGCACGATTCACGCGGGCGAAGCTTATGGCCCCGAGTCGATCGCGCAGGCAATCCACGTCTGCGGCGCGCATCGCATCGGTCACGGTTGCCGCCTGCGCGAAGACGGCGATCTTTTGCACTACTTGAACGATCACCGCGTGCCACTCGAATGCTGCCCGTCGAGCAACGTGCAAACCGGCGCCGTGAAGGACCTCGCCTCACACCCGATCAAGCTCTATTTCGACCTCGGCTTGCGCGTGACGGTGAACACGGACAACCGCTTGATCACGGACACCAGCGTGTCGAAGGAGCTCTACTTGGTGCACACCAAGATGGGCGTGCCCTTTGCCGACATCAAGAGCATGATCGTGGCCGGCTTCAAATCGAGTTTCCAGCCGTTCCACGAGAAACAAGCCGCACTGCGCCGCGTCGGCACCGAGCTCGACAAGTACGACGACAACGGCGTGCTGCGCAGCGCCGGCGGTGCGGCGCTCGCCGATCGCCCATCGCGCCGGCCGCGTGGCAGCGCCGAAGTCGTCGCGGACGCCGAGTAGCTTCAGAAGTGCACGTCCGCGCGCACGTCGCCTGCCATGGCGGACTCGAGCGTGTTCACGGCTTCGTCGAGTTCCGCCGAAGTGGTCGCTGGCAATTTGATTTGGAAGCGGATGTACAAGTCGCCGATCTCGTTCTTGCGTTTGACTCCGCGACCCTTGAGGCGCGCGACCTGACCGCTTTGAGCGTGCTTCGGCACGGTCAGCGTGATCGGGCCGTCCGGCGTCGGCACGCGCACTTTCGCGCCGCGATAGGCCTCGCCGATCGTGATCGGCAAATCCAAATACAGGTCTAAACCCGAGCGTTCGAAGTAGGGGTGCTTCGACACGCGGATGCTGAGCAGCAGATCGCCGGGCGGGCCGCCGTATGCGCCGGGCGCACCGTGCCCTGGAATGCGGACTTTGTCGCCGTCCCCAGCGCCTGGCGGAACGCGCACGGTGATCTCGTCGCCGCCGTCTTGGAGCCGGAGCTTGAGCTCGGCGCCGCGCAGCGCGGAAATAAAATCCACGCTGACTTCGCTCGCGATGTCCGAACCTTTGACGCCGGCGCCGCCGCGCCGGCTGCTACGGGCGCCGCCACCGAAAAGATCTCCGAACAAATCCCCGAAACCGCCGCCCGGAGGCACGCCACCCGAGCTGAACAAGTCTTCGATGCTCGGGCTGCGGCCGCTACTGCGACGACCGGTGGTGGCACCGCGATAGGCTCGCGCCGCCTCCGCATTGAAGCCCTCGCGCAGGCCCTCCTCGCCGAATTCGTCGTAAAGGCCGCGCTTTTGTGAGTCGGAGAGCGTTTGATACGCGCGATTTACGGCCTTGAAGCGCGTCTCCGCTTTCTTGTCCTCGGGGTTCTTGTCCGGATGCAGCTGGCCCGCAAGCTTGCGGTAAGCCTTCTTGATCTCGTCGTCGCTGGCTCCGCGCGAAACACCGAGCTCTTTGTAAAAATCAGCAGCCATGGCTCTGAAATAAGCTAAGCGTCCGAACGCGACGCGGCAAGGTCACGCGCGCCGAACGCGCTTCTTGGCCGGATGCAACCGAGTCCGGCGCAGCGACGCGACGCGCGGAACACGCTTCTCAGGCGCCGCGCGGCAACTCACGACCATCGAATCCACCCATTGGTCTGCCGGCTGATCGGTGAAATCCGCGGTGAACAGGCTATCCGTGAAGCCGTTGT
>DASYCL010000430.1:0-2420 GCA_036500245.1 Polyangiaceae bacterium
CGCCGTGACGCGCCGCCGTCTCCGCTTTGTTCAAGCCTTGAAGGCCGCCGTACATGCGCTCGTTCAAGCGCCAGGTGCGGTGTACCGGGAGCCACATTTGGTCGAGCTCTTCGAGCGCGAGCCACAAGGTCTTGATCGCGCGCTTGAGCACCGAGGTGTACGCGACGTCGAACTGAAAGCCCTCGGCCTTGAGCAAGCGACCGGCGTTCTTCGCCTCCTCCGTGCCCACGTCGCTGAGCGGCACATCGACCCAACCGGTGAAGCGGTTTTCGTTGTTCCACTGACTCAAACCGTGACGCAGCAAAACGAGCTTTTTCATGGGGTACCTGGCTGCAAGCGCGAATGCGCCGCGAGATGCTGATAGTGCAAATCGCGCGCGATGCAAAGCGCTCCCGCGAGCCCCGAGCTGAAGCGCGCGCCGAACGCTCAGCTGTGAAACGGGATGAACAAGCTCAGCCCGCCCGTGGCGGTAACGTCATTCACGACTTTTTCCACGCCGAGTTCGGCGCGTTTCTGCTGATGCACGGCGTCACGCACGTCCCAGCGCAGCGCGAGCCATTCGGTCAGATAAAACTTCATGCCGAAGCCGCCGGAGCCAGTGAGGCCGATATCACCGGCTTGGGTGATGGCACCGCCGCCGAGCGACAAATAAAAATCGAAGCGGCTGATGCCGCCGCCCATCCAGCGCACTTTGCCGTAGGCCAAAGTCCAAATCAGATGGCCCATGAAAAAATTGATCGGCGTGTCCGGCGATTGCACGATGCCGACTAGGCCTTGCTGGCGCTGGACGATCGCGTCGAGCAATTCGAAATGCTCGCGCGTGTGCAAGTAGCTCGCCTCGAGCCCGAGATCTTCGGTGAAGTGAAAGGTGTAAGCGCCGCCGAAAGTCGGCGCGCCGTCCGAGAGGTCACCGGCGAACCAGCCGCCCATCGCCGAGAGCTCGTGGCGCAATGATTTTTTGATCAAGCGCGGCACCACGCCGCGATACGCGCGCTCGCCGATCAGTTGCTCTTTGAGCGCTTCATCGACGCACTGCGCGGACGCGCGCGATGGCACGACAACGATGACCACGGCAGCGAAGAGCAGCGCGAACAGGTGGGGGACGAGCCTACGAGTCAACGTCCACCCGAATATCATAGAAGGCTCCGTTTTCGGTCAAACGTCGGCAAACGCGCCACGAACGACCGGCCGATTGCCCGGGTTTACGCCATCGATCGCGATTTTTGCCGAGAAAACGCGAGTGCGACTTGCTCGCACTCGCGGCGCCAAGCCGAAGTATTAGCGTAGCTCTTCGCTCGATGTCCGCTCGCATTTTCGCAGTGCTCGGCTTGTTCGCGGCGTTCGTGGCGCGCGACGCGCGCGGCGATTCTGCGCCGACGAACGCGACGTCACCGCCCGCGTGCGAACACGAGTCGACCGTGCTCGGACGCAGCGCCTGCACGCTCGCACTCGCACTCGCACAGCATGCGCCGGGTGCGTTGGTCGTTGCGAGCGCGGCGTCCGGTGACGCGCGCGTGGTCGCGCCTGCGCGCGTGACGCAGAAGCTCGCCGAGCTGGTCGCTGCGCGCCTGGGTTCAGGCGCGCAAGCGAGCGCGCAAACACTGTCGCTCAACGACGCGCAGCAACGAGCGACGACCGCGCGTGGTCTGGTCTACCTCACGGTTTCGCTATTTCGCGATCGCTTGGACGTCGCCGCGGATGCTTACGTCGGCGCGGGCCATTTCTGGCAGCGCGTGCGCTCGCCCGGTTTTCATTTGGCGGCGCACGCGTTCGTCACGACTCCGCTCGACCCCGAACTGCGCGCGCTTTTTCCGCCGATTCCGCTCGTCGTCACGCGCGTCGACAAAGCGACGTTGAGCGATCATGACATCGTCGCGCTAGCTTGCGGCGACGTGCGCGGTGACGGCTCGAGCGAAATTGCTGCCATCGGCCGCCGACGCATTCAAGTCGGTCGACTCGAGCACGGGCGCTTTGCGGCGCGCGCGAGCCTGAATTGGGCCGATCTCTCCGCGGTCGCACCGAGCCCACTGCGCGAACCGATTGGAAGCTGCGCGCTGCCGGAACCCGGCCGGCTCTGGGTCGGTCTCAGCGATCGCGCGGACGCCTTGGAACTGTCCGGCAACTTGAGCGTCGAACACAAGTGGCATGGCCTCATGCCGTGGCCCGGTGGCGGCTGCACGCGGCGCGCGGGCCTCGGCTACCAAGGGCAAACGCGCGCGTGTCCCGGCAGCGCCGAGTTCGTGCCGGTAGACTTTGGAACCAACGTGGATGCCTTCGCTAGTCGCGCGCTGCAAAACGCGACCGGGCAAACCCATACGCTCAAAGTGGCGCGCCCAATCGGCGCAGAGGCTGCGCGGGCGCTCGACTCGCTCCACTCCGAAGTTTCAGTGCCGAGCACCGGCGCGCAATTCGCAATCGGG
>DASYCL010000431.1:0-3298 GCA_036500245.1 Polyangiaceae bacterium
ATGAAGTAGTGACACTCGATGCGCGCGAACGCGAGGCTGAATTCGTCCCCGGCACAGCTCTTGATGTAGTCCTCGTCTTGGAGCAGATTGCTCGTGCTCGCTTCCCACACGCTCCACGCGCGCGCCGCTTCTTGACGCACGAATGCGTTCTCGGAGGTGAGCCTGCGGTGATAGGCCGCGATCAGATCGCCGCGCTCGGCAAGCGGGATCACGGCCAAGTATTTTTGCCAGGCATCCGGGAAGAGCAAACTCGTGCCGCGCTGATAAAACCATTCGAGCTCCCAGCGCCGCAGCAGGAAAATCCCGCGCAGCACGAGCTCGGTCGCGCGCGTCGGGTGCGTTTGGGCGTAGGCGAGTGCGAGCGAACTTCCCCACGAGCCGCCGAAGACGAGCCATTTATCGATGCCCAAATGCGCGCGCAAGGCTTCGATGTCAGAAACCAAATGCCAAGTCGTGTTGTCGACGAGCGAGGCGTGCGGCTTGCTCTTGCCGCAGCCGCGCTGATCGAAGAGCACGATGCGATACTTCTCCGGGTCGAAGAAACGCCGCTGCTTCGCGCTCGTGCCACCGCCCGGACCGCCGTGTAAAAACACCGCCGGCTTGCCGCGCGGGTTCCCGGATTCTTCGAAATAGATCGAGTGTTCGGGGGAGACATCGAGGTAGCCGGCCCGATAGGGCTGTATTTCCGGGTAAAAGCCGCGGCGCTGCATTTCGCTCGAAGCGTACGAGAGGACCGGGCCTGCCACAAATCGCGCGCCGATTCGCGCCGAGATCGAACGAAACGCGGGCTATCTGGGCGTTTCACGCGCCTCGCGCCAGAGAGCCACACATGTTAGGGCAGCGCGCGTGGAAGCTAGCTCAAGCGTCGTCGATCTGACGCCATTCATGAAAGCTGCGCAGCGGGGACTGCGCCGCGACGTTCAAGCGCTGCTCGATCAATTGCCGCAAGGGGAGCTCTTCATCCCGCTCGCGCGCAACATCGAAGGCGTACGCGACGGACAACGCCTCGATCTCGACGACCGCGAGGTGAAACTCGTGCCGCACATGCTGCTCGACGCCGACGGCAACCACTACGCCGCGCTCTTCACGCAACCCGACCTCATGAGCACGATGGAGCGGCAACTCGGCTGGAAAACCGACGATGCTGAACTCAGGTTCTGCACCGTGCCGGCGCTCTTCGCGCTGGACATGGCGCTCGAAGTCGTCGACGACGACCACGTACTGGGCCTCGTGATCAACGCCGGATCGGGGGCCGAGCTCGCGCTTCGGCGCGAAGAGCTCGCGAGCCTCACGAACGGCAAAGCCATTCCCCTCGTGGGTTACGTCGCTGCGCTCGCGCCAGACGATGATGAAGAGACGCTGATCGCCGAAGGCGGCGAGCCGCCCGCGCCCGCACTGACCGCTGCAATCGAGCAATGCCTGGCGGGCATGCCGGAAGTGCGCGGCTACGCGCTCTTGCGCACGTTCAACCCGGAACGCGATCTGGAACCGCACCCGACGCTGAAGCTCGTCACGAGCGCGCCCGAGCCCGAGCTCTCGGCGATTGCCCAGCAAATGATCGCCGCGATCGGCGAGCACTTGCCGCCGCCCGGCTACATCGACATCGTCTTCGACAGTAGCGATGCCAGCGCCTGATTCGAACGCTCTGATCGCCGCGAGCCCCAGGCTCGACCTCGAACGCCCCGATCTGGTCGAAAGCGGCAAGAAGCGCCTCGGTTGGCTCGAGCGCGCGCTGATTCGCTTCGTGCGTAGCACCTTCGAGCCGGGTGTTCTGAGCCGCGTCGTGCACTACTGTCAGCGCACCATCGGCTGCGGCTGGATTCATCATTGCACCAAGTATTTGCGTCACGTGCACGGCACTGACCGGCTACCGGAGCTTCGCGCGGACCACAGTTTCATCTTGGTCGCGAACCACCGGAGCTTCTTCGATTTGTACGTGGTGTTCGGCGATCTGGTGCACCGCGGCTTGAAGCACCGCATCTTGTTCCCGGTTCGCTCCAAGTTTTTTTATGATAACCCTTTGGGGTTATTGGTGAATGGGATCATGAGCTTCTTCGCCATGTACCCGCCGTTGTTCCGCGAGCGCAAAAAGGCCTTCTTGAATCCGCTCGCGCTCGAGGAGCTCGCGTTCTTGTTGCGCCGTGGCGGCATGTTCGCCGGCATTCACCCCGAAGGCACACGCAAACAGGACGACGATCCGTACACGTTCCTGCCTGCTCAGCGCGGCGTCGGCAAAGTGATTCAAGACGCGCGCGTGCCGGTGATCCCAGTCTTCATCAATGGGCTCATCAACGATCTCCCGAAACAAGTGACGAGCAATTTCGATCGCACGGGTCGGGACATCCTCGTAGTCTTCGGCAAATCGGTCGATTTCGGGGATTTGCTCGATCAAGCGAAGAGCCCGAAGGTCCATCAAGCGATCTCGGATCGCGCGATGCAAGCGGTCAGCGAGCTCGGTCAAGAAGAGCGCGCGCTACGCGCAGCGCTCGATGCGCAACGCGCGAACGGCCGCTCAGTCGTCGTCGAAAAATAGTGGCTCGCGCTGACCGAGGAATTTGTTGATCGCGGCCTCGACCCGCGGCGGCAATTCGAAGAAGCGAATGCCGAGGCCCGGCGGAGTGTCGCTCGCTTCGTTGTAGACGCGCACCCAGCGCACCTCGCCGATGAGATCGTAGGTTTCGTCGCTGTCCGGCAAACTCAGCTTGAGATCGATCTTCGAGCCCACCTTCTGCACCCGGTGAGTCGCGACGAACACGCCGCCCGCCGATAGGTTCTGCGCCAAGCCCGCGTAGAAGTTGTGCTCGCTGCCGAAGTTCACCTCGAGCTCGACCGCGAAGCGCTCATGTTCGCGGCGCACGCTTTCGGGCGCCTCACCGGGCCGCTCGACTCCGCCGCCCGCCTCGGGCGCGCTGGATTCCCCCGCAAAATCCTTGGCTCGCTTCATGACCGATCACTAAGCTCGGCTGCTGCCTTCCGCCAGTCAACGGCGGTCTCTGCCGGGCCCTAAGATAGAGTTGAGGCAATTCGCCGCAGCTATATCAAAGCCACGGATTCACAGCCGAACGCGGTCGTTCTCCGGCCAATTGACCCAGGACGCGCGATAACACGTGAAAGGCGCACAGCGCGGAGAAGAAGAACAGCGCGCAACTGAGCGGCACGCGCGCCGCGGCGAAAATCGGACTCTGGCTGCCGAGCGCCCATGAGTAAGTCGCGAGCACGCTGGCGATCGCGCACGGCAACACGAAACGCACGCCGATGCGCGCCCCTTCCGAAAGCGACACGTGACTCGCCGCGAAGC
>DASYCL010000432.1:0-1601 GCA_036500245.1 Polyangiaceae bacterium
CACTCGGGTTGGAGTTGCATTTTTGACGATGGATCCGCGCGCTCCCGGCCAGTTACAGAGCATGCGCGCCGCGGTTCAACTGGTCTCCACGCCAGAGCCGGAATTGCGTTCCCCAGCGTCGCGGCCCGAGTCGAACGCCAAGGTCGAAGCGTCGCGTGCCATGGGAGCCGCAAACTCGAAGCCCACGTTCGATGAAGTTTACGAGGCTCAGGTCGAATTCGTGTTCCGCAACGCGCAGCGGCTGGGCGTCGCCGACTCCGCGCTCGATGACGTCGTGCAGCAGGTATTTCTCGTCGTGCACCGGCGGCTCGGGGAAATTGCGGAGGACGCCCCGGTTCGAGCTTGGGTTTTTGGGATCCTTTCACACGTGGTGCGAGATTATCGCCGCTCATTGCGACGCAAGAGTCCGCACAGCGTGGCGCCCCCAATCGATCCGGCCACGCTGACAGAACCCGGGCGTGGGCCGTTCGATGCCTTGGCGCGCGAGGAAGCGCTGCGCGTCGCGGCCTCGTTGCTCTCCGAATTGAGCGATGACAAACGCGAAATCTTCGTGCTCTCCGAGCTCGAGCAGCTCACGGCGCAAGAGATCGCAGAATCGATCGGCGTGAATGCGAACACGGTTTATTCGCGGCTGCGGGCCGCGCGACAAGACTTCGAGCGCGCTGTCGAACGCTCTCGGCTCAGAGACACCTGGAGACTACGATGAGCGATCTCAGCCCAGAGACGAGCAAGCTTCTCGAGTTGGCGCGCGATGCGTCCCCGCTCGACGGCGCGCGGCGCGCGCAAATCAAGAGCGGTTTGCTCGCGAAGATCGCGGCGGGCGGTGCAGTCGGTGGCGCAGCGACGCATCTCGGGTGGAGCAAGCTCGGGTGGCTTTCGAGCCCGCTAGCGAAAGGGGTTTCGGCGCTGGTCGTACTGTCTGCGATCGGAGGCGGCGTGTATCTCGGCGTGCGATCCTCGGCAGGGCAGCGCGCTCTTTCGAGCACGGCGTCGCAATCCAACTCCATCGCTGAGCAACGCGGAAGCTCGACTGCGCCGCAAATCGCCCAAGCTGCGATCAACGCGAACCAGCCGCCGATCGGCGAAGGCAATGCGGGCAACGTTGCGCCTACGGAGACGGAACCAACTTCGCCAGAGACGACATCGGGGCGCCCGACGTCGACGGCGAGCGCGACCAACCCGAAACCGAGCACGAATACCAGTCGCGTCGCTGCCGCGTCGCCAGACGCGACCCGGAGCGCGCCAGACGACACGAAGACTCCGAGCTCGGGGCAAAACGCGGACACGCTCGCCGAAGAAACGAAGCTGCTGCGCGATGCGGATCAAGCACTGCGCGCCGGCGACGCGCAGCGCGCGCTATCACTCTTGGAAGAAGACGGTGCGCGTTTTCCGCACGGCACGCTCGAGCCCGAGCGCGCTCAAGAGCTGATGCTCGCGCGCTGCAAGCTCGGTCAGGTCGATCTGAAAACGGCCCAAAATTACCTAGTTTCGCACGCAAACTCGGCCTTTGCCGCGCGCTTGAAGGACGCCTGCGGCGTGCGCTGAGCGTGTCAGTGCCCGGTCGAGATCAATTCGCTCAAGGCCATTTGAGCGGTGCTATC
>DASYCL010000433.1:0-1555 GCA_036500245.1 Polyangiaceae bacterium
CACGCGCGACAGCACGAACGCCTCCGCCGGCCCAATGGGCAAGGTGCGAAGGTCAACGCCTTCGACGAGCGTCGGAAGGCGGTTATGGGGGTTGTGGGCCAATGAGATTTCGCCCTGCGGATGTTCTTGCAAGTGTAGCTACGAACAGGATTTTTCCGCAATCGCGCGGCGCGTTGATGACGCGCCGCGTTGAGGGCGAGCTGGCTACTGCGGCGGGGGGCTCGAGGCGGCAGGCCCGGCAGAGGCACTAGGTCGGGGAACGGCTGCGCTCGAGCTCGGGGCGCCGCTCTTGTCAATCACGCGGGCCTGCACCGACATGGCCTGTTCCAGTAACTCGATGGCGCGAGCACGAGCGCGCGCGGCAGTCGTCGGATCGCTCTTTTCGAGTGATTTCGCGCGGCGTTCTTCGACCAAACCTTCGGTTTCGAGCAAGTGTCCACGGAAGTAGTTGGGCGCGGCGGCGTGCTCGAGACCTGCTTCGGCGTCCGCAAGGGCGAGATCGTAGGTGCCCATGCGACTTCGGAGGTCGGCGAGGCGAGCACGAGTGTCGGCGAGCACCTCGTGCACTTCGGGCGCGAGCTCGTTTCCGGTGTGAGGGAGGGGACCCGACACCAAGTCGACGAGTGGTGCGATCGCCGCGCTCAAATCACCGGCAGCCTCGTGCTCGTCCGCCAAGTGGTGAGCGGCGCGCGCGCGACTCAAGAATGCGAGCAGGAGCGGATCGACGGGGCTGCCGGCATCCACCGCGGCGCAACGCTCCAGATCGCTCGCGCGCTCGCGCGAACAAGCGGCAAGCATCAGGGAGCATGCGAGGAGCGCGCTCCACTTCATCGCACACCCCACAGCGCATAGCGATTTTCCCGCAGCTCGCGCTCGCGCAAGCTCGCGATGCGATCAATCCGCGTCGACGGCTCGCCGGCAGTTTCGGCATTCGCGAACAACCCTGCCGTCGAACGCGACTGCGCCAGCGTTTGCAAATCCGGAGTCGCCGCTATGAAGCCAGCGTGCTCGGCCGTCGTCGGACGTTGGCTGGCTCGCAGCGAGAGCAGCACCAAGGCCGCCGCGGCGACCGCGCCAAGCGCCGCGCCGAAGCGCACGAAGATCACGTTTCGGCGCGCTGATTTCAGGGGCGCGGCGGCGTGCTCGAGCTTTGCAGCGCTTGGCGCATGCGGGGCGTGCGCCGCCTTCAGCGCCCGAGCGAGCGCCAGATCAGCGTGTTCGCCCGTGCCGTCGAGTGCGCGGCGCAGGCGTTCGCTTTCGACTCCTTCTTCCGCGCTCGGCGGCGCGAACGGATCTTCGAGCGCAGCTTCGAGCAGTCTTTCGTGAACGCGCGGATCGAGCTCGCTCGGCGCGAACGCGGCTCGGAGCGCTTCCCCGAGCTCCGCTTCGTCCGTCGGGTCGAGCAAGGAAAATTCGAGCTCGTCCGGCTCGGGCGCGCGCTGATCTCGAGGGGTGTCGCTCACGACTCGCCTCCTTGCTCCGCTAGGGCTTTGCGCAGCGCGGCCATCGCCCGATGGAGTACCACGTCGAAGGTCGCGACGCTGATCCCCAAGCC
>DASYCL010000434.1:0-5296 GCA_036500245.1 Polyangiaceae bacterium
CGAGAAGCGTTATTAGCACCGAGCTCCGCGCGAGCCGAAACGCGCGAGAAACCACGACGCGGCGCGACTTTTCTGAGGGGTCGAGAAGTGACGGAACGCGTGGATTTCTCCCTTTGCCGGCACGCGACGGACCGCGTGCACCCTCAAAAAAATCAATGCCAGGTGCAGCCGAGTTGACCGATACATGAACCCGCGTTGCCGATATCACTGCAGGGAGTGGCGGCTCCCTCGCAAGTATCATACACACTCGAAACGGCGCTGACTTCGATGTGGCAGCCGATCTGGTGGCATCCGCTAGTTGCCGAGCAACTCTCGGATTGACCAACGCAATGTGCTTGCGCTCCCGGCGCGCTGGCAGCGCTCGTCAAACTGCACTCGACGCAGCCGAGCTTCGAATCGCTGAAGCAAGCCGAGAACTCGTTGCGGTTGCCCGTCCAAGTTCCCGGGGGTTGCTCGAGCGTTGCGTTGAAGACCACGTTGCCGTTCGGATACAAGTTGAAGAGTTCGGACGTGCAGACGTTGTTCGAAAAGCCGAGCTCGTTGTCGCTGATGATGGCTTCGGCGGGATCGGTTTGTTCGAGCGCGGTGAAGATGCACGAGTAAGTGCCGGAGCACTGCACCACGAGCTCGAGATCGCGTGTTTTCGTCGAAGATGACGAACCGTCCCCGCCGGAACAGGCGCTGGCGAACGCGAGCGTGGCGGCGGCAATGAATGCAATGTGTTTGGTCATGGCCACGGGTCGGGCGGACCGCGCGGTCAGTTGCGTGTTTATTGTCCGCTGTCAGAAGCAAGGATTGTTGCTTTCAATCGTTTCATCATCCCTCTCCTCGGTTCGCGCCCGAGCGCGCGCGAAGGGCTCGGGCCAAACGTCCGGAAATAAAACCTGCTGTTCGTCACATCTCCTGCTCTTCTGCTCTTTTTTTCGCGCCGGAGCGCGCGCGAAGGGTGGCAGCCGAATGCCCGGGAATAAAACAAAGTCAGCAGGTTCGCGCGACTGATCGCGGTTTTCGACGCGCTTCGCGATCCCCGACGGGGGGAACAACGGGCGGCCATGTTAGAGCTGACCGCCGCGCTTCGTGACACCCGAAGGGGTGAACAGGCGCCCGTCGCGCAGCCGGAAGCGCGAGCGGCCAAGCGCTGATCCGCGCGCAGCGCCCAAACAACAGTCGAAAATAAAACAAAGCCCCACAGCCTAGAACTCACTCCGCAGCCTGCACGCCCCCTGCCAGCAGGCGCTCGCCGCTCATGTCTGGGTTCGCGCTGTGGGCTTCGCCGCGGTGATCTTTGGCGATCAGCACGTAGACCGACGGAATCACGAATAGCGTGAACAAGGTGCCGATGGTCATGCCGCCGACGAGCACGATGCCGATCGAGTTACGCGCCACCGCGCCGGCGCCCGTGACGAGCGTCAGCGGGAAGTGGCCTGCGACGGTCGCGACCGTGGTCATCAAGATCGGGCGCAGGCGCGTGGACGCCGCGTCGTACACCGCTTGGATTTTGTTCACGCCGAGCAGCTGCTGCTGATTGGCGAATTCGACGATCAGGATGCCGTTCTTCGACACGAGGCCGACGAGCGTGACTAGGCCGACCTGCGAGTAGATGTTGAGCGTCGTGGTCCAGCCCTCGGTCAGCTTGAAATGCATGCCGGGCGGGCCGGAGAATTTGAGGAAGGTGAAGATCATCGCGCCGAACATCGCGAGCGGCACCGAGCCGGCGAGGATCACGAATGGATCGCGGAAGGAGTTGAATTGCGCGGCCAGCACCAAGAAGATGAGTAAGAGCGCGAGCCCCATCGCAGGCAGGAATTTGCCGCCTTCTTGGCGCAATTGCCGTGATTCGCCGGTGTAGTCGTAGCGATAACCCGGGGGCAGGATTTTCTTGGCTTCGTCTTCGAGCACTTTGAGGCCCGCGTCCAAGCCGCGGATCGCGACGCCGGAGAGCTTGACCGCGTTCAACTGCTGAAAGCGATTGAGCGTGCGCGGCTCGATTCCGGTGTGCACCGTGGCGACTGAGCTCAGCGGGATCAAATTGTTGTTCGGGCCGCCGATGTAGATATCTTTGAGTTGATCGGTGGTGAGCCGCCCATGGCGCTCGACTTGCGGGATCACCTTGTACGCGCGGCCGTCGATGTTGAAGCGATTGACGAAGTTGCCGCCGAACGCCGAGGCCAAGTCGTTGCCGACCGAGGCCATGCTCAGGCCCATCGAGGCGACTTTGTCTTTGTCGATCACGATGTCGGCCTTTTCTTGGTCGATGCGCGTGTCCGGCACCGGTGGGAACGCAAACATGCCGCTCTTGGCCGCCTTTTGCCGGAGTTGCTCGACGAAGCGCAGGATTTCTTCGTGCGGCGCGGTGGACGCGACCACGAATTCGACCGGGAAGAAGCCGGCGCTGGGCAGCGCGGAGGGCAAAAACGCGGGCGCGCGCACGCCGGTGATCACGCCGAGTTTGCGGCTCAATTCTTCTTGAATCGGGAAAATGCTGCGTTTGCGCTCTTCCCAGGATTTCGTGAGCATGCCGCCGAAGCCAGCCGTCGCGAACGTGACTTGGAAGCTGTTCGCGAACTCCGGCTCGGTCATGAAGATCTTGTTCACTTGCGCCGAATAGACCTCCATCTGTTCGAGTGACGCGTTCGCCGGCATGTCGAGCGCGCCGAACACGACGCCTTGATCTTCGTTCGGCGCGAGTTCCGCGGGCGAAAACAAGTACATCGGGATCAGCACGACGGACAGCGTGGCCCAAACGATGTACACGAGGCCGCGATTGTTCAGCGTCCCGGCGAGCGCACGTTGATACGCGCGTTTGATCGCGTCGAACGTGGCGTCGATCTTGCGCGCGAGATACGCCTGGCTGTGTTCGGCTTTGAGCAAGCGCGAGGCCATCATCGGCGAGAGCGTGAGCGCGACGACGCCGGAGATGAACACCGCGCCGGCGAGCGTGAACGCGAACTCGCGGAATAGCGCGCCGGTGAGGCCGCCCTGAAAGCCGATCGGCGCGTAGACCGCGGCGAGCGTGATCGTCATCGAGATGATCGGGCTCACCAATTCGCGCGCGCCGACGGTGGCGGCTTCCATCGGCGTTTTGCCTTCGCGGATGTGGCGCTCCACGTTTTCGACCACGACGATCGCGTCGTCCACGACGAGACCCACCGCGAGCACGACCGCGAGCAGGGTCAGCAAGTTCAGCGTGAAGCCGAACACCTGCATCAAGAAAATCGCGCCGATCAGCGACACCGGGATCGCGACCAGCGGCACGAGCACCGTGCGCAGCGAGCCGAGGAACATGAAAATCACGACGATGACGATCAGCACCGTCTCGATCAGCGTGCGCTTCACTTCGGTGATGGCGCTATTGATGTAGCGAGTCGAGTCGAAGGCGACGAGCGCGGTCATGCCGGTCGGGAGCTCGTCTTGGAGCGTCTTCATCTCTTTGTGAACGCGCGCGATCACGTCGAGGGAATTCGCGTTCGGCAGCACCCAGATGCCCATGAACACGGCTTTTTTGCCGGACATGCGCACGTCTTGCTCGTACGTGTCCGCGCCGAGTTCGACGTCGGCCACGTCTTCGAGCCGGACCAAGCCGCCGTTTTGGCTGCGGATGACGAGCTTCTTGAACTCGTCAACGCTCTTCAGATCCGTCTCGGCCGTCACGTTGACCTGGACCAATTGGCCCTTTGTTTGGCCGACCGCGGCGAGGAAGTTGTTCGCGGCGAGCGCTGCGCTCACCTGCGATGGGCTCACGTTCAACGCCGCCATGCGCTCGGGCTTGAGCCAAGCTCGGATGGCGAAGGTGCGACCCCCCAAAATATCAGCGCGCTGCACGCCTTCGATCGCCGAAAGCCGCGGCTGCACCACGCGCAGGAGGTAATCGGTGACCTGATTTTCTGCCAAAATCGTCGAGCTGAAGCTCAGGTACATCGCGGCGATTTGCGCGTCCGAAGGCTGAATGCTGATCGCCGGCACTTGGGCTTCGGGCGGCAAGTCCGCGCGCACTTGATCGACGCGCGCGCTCACGTCCGCGAGCGCGGCGGCCGCGTTGAAGTTCAGCTTCAGCCGCACGTTGATCGTCGAGAGCCCCTGCACGCTCTGCGATTCGAGATAGTCGATGCCGTCCGCCGCCGCGATCGCGCGCTCGAGCGGCGTCGTGATGAACCCGCGTACCAGATCCGCGTTGGCACCGACGTAAATCGTGCTGACTGTGATCGACGCGCTTTCGAGCTTTGGATATTGCCGCACGTTCAGCGTGCGGATCGCCTGCACGCCGGCGATGATGATGATCAGGTTGACCACGATCGCCAGCACCGGCCGGCGCAGGAAAATGTCGGTGAACCGCATGTCAGTGGTTCTCGGGGTGCGGATCCAGTTGCGGCTCGGCCTTGACCGAGTTGTTGACCAAAATCGGCGAGTTGTTGCGCAGCTTGAAGGCGCCCGCGGTGACGACCTCGTCCCCCGATTTCACGCCGTCGACGATGGCCACGAAATCCCCGCGTGATTCACCGACGCGTACGAATTGCTGGCGCGCATTCTTGATGATTTTACCGTCAGGCGTCGTCTTGGCGCCCGGCGAATCCGGCTTCTTGTCTTCCACCACGAACACCGAATCACCGAATGAAGCGTGCACGATCGCGGTCACCGGCACGGTCACGACCGCGCCTTGACCGGGCAACTCGACGGCCACGTCCGCGAACATGCCCGGCCGCAATTTCTCGTCCGGGTTCGGCACGCTCGCGCGCAATTTGATCATGCGCGTGTTGCTGTCGATGGTCGGATCGACCGCCGCGATCGCGCCGTCGATCCGCGGCAAATTCGCATCTTCGATCTTCACCTTCACCGGCAGGCCCACGGTCATCGTCGCGAGCTCTTGTTGCGGTAGCGAGAAATCGACGAACACCGCGCCGATTGCTTGCAGCACGGTGAGCTGCGTGCCCGGATTCAAATACTGGCCGATGTTGACTTCGCGAATGCCGAGCCGGCCCGCGAACGGCGCGCGCACGATCTTGCGATTGATCGTGGCTTGCAGACTGGCCGCGTCCGTAGCCGCGGATTTTACCGTGGCTTCGTCGCTGTCGACTTGGGATTGGCTGATCACGCTCTCTTTGATCAGCGCGTGCGAGCGGTTCACGTTCACGACGGCCAAATCGTGGTGCACGATCGCGGACGCGAGCTGCGCGCGTTCCACACTCGTGTCGAGCTCGACCAAAATCTGGCCTTGCTTCACGACGTCGCCCGATTCGAAATTGATCTTGGTGACGATGCCCGGCAAATCGTTGCTCAGCGCGACGCCGCGCACCGGCGC
>DASYCL010000435.1:0-2471 GCA_036500245.1 Polyangiaceae bacterium
CGCCCCCGCTCGAGCGCGCGGAAACGCCGCCTCAACCCGCGCCAGCGCAGCCCGCGACACCTCCGCCGCCGCAAGCGGAAGCGCCCCAGCAGGGCGCGCCTCCACCAGTGACGCCTCAACCGGCAGCCGAGGCGCCCGCAGCGCCGCAGCCACCCACGCCCACGCCCACGCCCACGCCGGAGCAGGCGCAACATCAACAGCAGTAGCAAACTGAGTAGCGCAGCGCTCAGTCGTCTTCGCCGCGAAAGCGATCCATCGCGCGGCGCTCGGCTTTTGTGGGCCGGCCGGCGCCTCGCGCGCGCACCGCGACGCGCTCTTCGCGCGGCGGTGGCGGCGGCGAGTGATCGGCGTAGAGCAAGCGCGCTTCGGGTGGACCGAGCCGTTTTTCGGCGAGCTTCAGCACTTCCCAAATGATCGGGCCGCGCGGTGAATGCGCGCGCACTTCGTCCCCGACGCGTAGCGGGTGGCTCGAGCGCGCGGGCTCGCCGTTCACGCGCACGTGATTTGCCTCGCACGCGGCTTGCGCGAGCGTGCGAGATTTGAACAAACGCGCGGCGCACAAAAATCGATCGAGTCGAACCGAATCCGTCAAGCCGAGTTGCCTCCACGAATCAGGCGACCGCGTTCAGCTTTGCCGAAAAGCGAACTCAACGCCACGCCGGCGATCCAAGTGCAAAGCAGTAGCGCCGCGATCTTCTGCGCCGCGGGCACGAGCAGCGGCGGCGGCTCTGTCGATCCCAGGTGGTGAATGAAGATGATCGCATCGAACGCGCAAACAACGAGCGTGAGCGTGCCGAGCACACCGAGCCAGCGCCGCTCGGACGCGAACGAAAGCCGCACCGCGAGCAGCGCAGCACCGAGCCCGAACGCGCCGGAAATCAACGCCAACGCGGCGTGCATCCACCCGAAGCGCTCCGACGGCATCAATGGCACGGCCACGAAGGCCAGCACCGCGGGCGTGCCGAGCCGCGCGACCCAAAGTCGCACGCGGCGATCGTCGGCGCAGCAGCGCGGCGAAAGCCAAAACAAGCCCCATAGCGCGCCGGCAAAAGACAGCATTCCCGCTTGCGCCAAACGCGAACCGACGGGATTCGGCACCCCCGAGAGCGAAATCGGCTGGGTGAGATCGCAGAAAAAATTCCCGAAAAAACTCGGGCCTGGGTGCGCCCGGTCGAGAAACGTGCCGCCAGGATAGAGTGCCATCGCCGCCGCCACGAATCCGACGAACGCGAGCAAACAGCCGAGCGTCGCGACGGCACCGCGTCGCACGACTCTGCGCTCGTGACCGGAATCCGGGGCGCGAAATTCGCTCTCGCTGCTCGCGCTCATTCGACTGACGTACTCCTGTTGCTCAAGTTACCAGCTCGCGCCTACGGTGCACGGCGCAGCGAACCGCGGCATCCGTGTCCCCTGCGATTTACCTGCAAACGCACGACAGGCATCGAATTGCCGGGCGGGCCGAAACTAGCGCGCTTTGCTGGCCAGGTACTCGAGCGCGCGTCGGCTCGGCATGAAAAAATAAGCGCCGCCGCGTGTCTCGACCACCCGCGGCAATTCGCGCACACGCCGCACCGGGCAGCCCTGAATCGTGAAATCGCGCGCCCGAAACGGCACCTTGCGATCCGCGCCGAGCAGCGGATCGGGATCCGAGCTGAGTCCGGCAAACGTCGGATTTTGCGCCCAGTTCGACTGCACGAACTCGAATTGACGATTGAGGTTCGCGTTGAAGCACAGGAAATGTAAGCCGCGCGGCTCGTTCGCAGGGAGCGTGCGCAGCGCGTCGATGTCGAAATCATCGTCGACGGGCGCGCCGTAAGCGCGGCCGCGCCGCAAAATGCGATGGCGCTTGGTGAGCTCGAGCCGGTCGTCGCGCACGCTCTTGTCGCTCGAAGGATCGCCGCTGAGCTCGGGATCGTGCGGCACCGGCAGCGCCGTGTCGCGCGGATTGGTGCGGCGAATGTGCGAACCGATCGGACAGCGCTCGCCGAACGCGTCGCCGTTCGCGCCGTAGGTGAACGCGTCGTCGTCTTGGTCGGTTGTGGGACCCGGCGCATCGGGGAACAGCGCGAGCGGTGTGCCGTTTGGCCAGCGCCCGACCATCTTCGCGGCCAACCACTCACGACCGGCGCGATCGGGCGGAGCATCCGGCACCGTGAGCCGCGCTTGCTCGACGTAGTTCCAAAAGCCTTGCACGTTCTGCTCGAGTTGCCGAAACACGAGGTAGCTGCCGTTCTTGCCGAAATCATGCCGTTCCGGCCGATCCGGAGCCGCGCTGAGGATCCTGCGCGGATCGGCTTCGCCCGGGACCTCGGGTGAAAATGGGAATTGGTCGTATTCGTTTTGGTGACCGAGCAAGATCTCACCGGCCGCGATCACGTCGTCGTCACGCTCGCGCGGCAGCTCACTGAGGCGCGGATTGGCGATGCCGTCGCGAAATCCAAAGTGCTCTTTGCGGCGCGTACGATTGGACG
>DASYCL010000436.1:0-17309 GCA_036500245.1 Polyangiaceae bacterium
CTTCGCGCGCGCCGAGATCCCAACCGAGCCGCTCGCGCATCAATGCTTCGAAGCGTTCGCGGCCGACGGGGAAGCCGTTGCCCGGCCCGCGCTTCACCCGTTTGACGTGTTTGGCGTAGCTCGCAAACGCGGCTTTGGCGCGCTCGATCAGCGTGTCCACTCTCGCCGGTGATGCGGCTTTGGTCTGCTTGAGCGGATCGGAAATGGCATCGAGCAAGCTGGGCGCGCCCGAGCAGGATTGTTCCGCCATGCGCGTCCAGACCGGCACGGGCAAATCGATCATGCTCGCGGCGCCTTCGAGATAGGCAGGGAGCTTTTGCAACCGCGATAGGATCGCGGGCGCGGCGGGTTTCAAGTCGTCTGCGTTTTTTACGACTAAGTCGTGCACGCTGCCGAGCGCGCCGGATGCCCAGCGTTCCGGATTGCGGCGAAAGTTTTGGCGCTCGATCGACCACAGCTCGGTGCGGAGCTCGGCGAGGAGCGCGCGGCGATCGAGCCACGCGTCGCCGCGGAAATCGAGCTCGGGTAAGTCTTCGATTCGGATTAGGCTTTCGCGGATCAGCTTTTCGTGTGCGCGGTGGAGCGCGAGGCTCGGGCGTTCGAGCTCGGCATCGAATTCGTGGCGACCGGTGCTCGAGCCGTAAGTCGGAAAGCGCGCGAACGTCTGTTCGACGTAGCTTTCGGCGGCCGCGGAAAAGGCTTGTTGCGACGGATGTTGAAGAGCGGGTGGGGTCTTTTTGCGCGCCATTTGCGAACCGTCGCGCGCCGAATTGCGGCTGGCAAGTGCGCCAACAATGACGGCGAATTCTCCCGCTCGTCCGCGACGCCGAAGGCTGTGCCGCGCCGCGCCCGCTCCGCGTGACCATCAATAAAAAAACAAACACGCCGTGGCTCGCGACTGCAACGCCGCGCTTTGACCGCGGGCAGCGGTGTGACGAATCGCTCGCGTGGGTGACGCGCGCCGAGCGGATTCCGCCACCGGTCGATTCGCGGCTAAACTCCGCCGCGCATCGACCGTTCTACGCGGTGCATGAAATCAACGCCGAACCCCGACGCCTTCAGCGATCCGGACGAGATCGATACGATGCCGGCGAGCGACGTTCCGACGCAAACCAGTATTCCGGTTCCGGAAAACGCGTGGGATAGCGAGGCGCCGACTTCGGTGCACGCGCGCAAGCCGCTGTTCGCGCGGCCGCCGCGTTTGCCATCGCCCTGAATCGACGCGCGCGCCGTTCGACGATTTTTTGTTGGGTTTCCTAGCGCGACGGGGCGCGCGCGGTTGCCGTGCTGGGAGGCGGGCACTACGGTTTCCGCCATGCAGGTCCTGATCGTCCCGTGTCTGAAGGATAACTACGCGTACGTCCTGCTCGCGAAGGGGTCGAAGCGCGCGCTCGTGGTCGACCCGGGTGAGGCTGCGCCGGTCGCGCAAGTGCTGCACGAACGCGGGCTCGAGCTCGGCGCCATCCTCGCGACTCACCATCATCCGGATCACGTCGGCGGCAACAGTGCTCTTTTGCATCGCTATCCTGGCGCGCGCGTGTTCGGCCATGCCTCGGATCGCGGCCGCATCGCCGAACAGACCGAATTTTTAGATGACGGCGATCACGTCGAAGTCGAGGGCTTGCGCTTTCGCGTCGTTCACATCCCGGGTCACACGCTCGGCGCGGTCGGCTACTTCGGCGAAGGCGCGGTCTTCACTGGAGACACACTGTTCGCCGCCGGCTGTGGACGGCTCTTCGAAGGCACGCCCGCGCAAATGTACGAATCGCTGAACGTGAAGCTCGGCGCGCTGCCCGACGACACACTGGTTTACTGCGGCCACGAATACACGGCTTCGAACTTGAAGTTCGCCGCGCACGTCGAGCCGAAAAATCAAGCCGTTTCCGCGAAGGCCAAGCGCGTCGCGGAGCTGCGCGGGCAAGGTTCGCCCACGGTGCCGTCGACGATTGGCGAAGAAAAAGCGACCAACCCATTCATGCGCTGCCAGAGCGAAGAAATCATCGCCCACGTGGCCAGCGCGCTCGCCGGCGATCGCTCTCCCGCTCGGGTCTTGGGAGCCGTGCGTGCCGCCAAAGACAAATTCTGAGACTTCGCGCGCTGCTCGGCGCACGGCGCGGAAAACTTGGTGTCATCGCGTGTCGCCTCGCGCAGCGCGCATCGCCGCACTCGCGTGCATCGCGACGGCCGCGCTCGCGTGCAAACACCAACCTCCGCCCGGTGCAGGCACCGTGCACGGCACGGAGTTGCTCGCGGGCAAGCGCTCGCTTCGCGAAAATAACGCCAAGCCCATGCTCCCCGCGCAAGAATTGACCTGGGATTATCCCTCGACCGAGCTCGGCCCGATGCGCGTGGTCGTGTTGATCCCCGAACGCGCCGCCGACGCGCGCTTTCCCGTGCTCGTCGCGATGCACGGCCGCGGTGAAGCGCTCAAAGGCCCCGAGCGCGGCGCGCGCGGCTGGGTCGACGACTATCTGCTCCCGACCGCGATCGAACGGCTGCATCGGCCGCCGATCACGCCCGAAGATCTGCGCGGCTTCGTCGACGAAGCGCGGCTCACGCGGCTCAACGAGAGCCTCCAAAAACAGCCCTATCAAGGCTTGATTGTGGTTTGCCCGTACACGCCGGACATTCTGCCCGCGGACGAACCGCTCGACAAAGCCGAAGGGCTCGCGCGCTTCGTCGTCGACACCGTGTTGCCGCGCGCGTACCGCGAAACGCCTGCGATCGGCACGCCGCAAACGACCGGCATCGACGGCGTGAGTCTCGGCGGCCGCGCCGCGCTCGGTATCGGGCTCTTGCGTCCGAAAGCGTTTGCGGTCGTCGCGTCGATGCAAGCCGCGATTCGCGTCGACAACTCCGACGACATCTTGCGCCGCGCGCGCGAAGCCAAAGCGCAAAAGCCCGACCTCTTCGTGCGCCTGCTCACGAGCAGCGACGACTACTTCATCACCGCCAACACGACGCTCGCACAGAACCTGCAAAACGCCGGCATTCACACCGAATTCGTCAACGTGCCCGGCCCGCATGACTACGAGTTCAATCGCGGGCCTGGCGCGTATGAGATGCTCATGTTTCATGATCGGGTGTTGCGCGGGCAGGGTGAATTTTAAGATTAGGAGTTTGTGGTCTCTCTCCTCTTTTCGCGCCGGAGCGCGCGCGAAGGGCGCGGGCCACGTGCCCGGAAATAAAACAAAGCTACTGATTCGCGCGGCTGATCACGGTTCTAGAAAGAAGGGCGGCCACGTTGGAACTGACCGACCAGGCGCCCGTCGCGTCGCTCGATGCGCGAGCGGCCAAGCGCGGTGCCCACGCAGGGCCAAAAACATCCCAATAATGGGATGAACGTTTAGAATCTCGCGAGTTGTTTTTTGGGGGTGCTCCTGCGCGTCGCGCTCGGCGCTGTGCCGCTAGCGTGCGGTGCATGGACACGCACCGTCACTTCACGCGCCAAGGATCTCGTCTGCACGCGTTGAACGATGCGCTCAAGTCGTTTCGCACGTAGAGCGGGCTCGACGAATCCTGCACCATCAGCGTGTAGCCGTTCAAACAGCGGCTGGCGCGGATTTCGGCGTTCAGCGCTCGATAGGTTTTGTGCGGTAAAAACAGCACTTCGGGGCGATCGCGCAAGCAATAGTCGTCGAGGGGCGGGCGCTTTTGCGCGAGCTCTTTCGACATCAAGCCCACCCAATCGACGATGCGCCACGCGGGCAACACCAAGCCCGGAATGCCGATTTCGGAGTGGTACAGCGTGTGCGAGCCGGGCATGCAGCGCGCGATTTCGAACAAGCCGCGCGTGGTCGTCACTTCGGCGCTGGCGCGACGCAAGAACGCGCCGTCATCGAGGGCGGCAAGATCGCGGCGCGGTGGGCGGAGTAGCACAGTGCCCGCAAGTAAGCAGCTGAGGCTCGCGGCGGTCGCAGCGCGTGGACTGAGCCAGGATCTTTGTCGGAGTTGGTCGCCGAGGAGCACCCCCAAAAATAAAACCAACACACCCGCCGACCAAGGCACGCGATCGAGCGGCGCGTGCGGCCGGAGCGCGAATGCGAGCGCGAGCAAGGCAAGCCAAACGGTCGACGCGATCACTGTCGAGCGCGCCGTGAAGCGCTGGCGAAAGCGCGCGCACGCGAGCAATGCCGCGAACGTGAGCGGCACGAGCGCTGGTAGATAAAAGCGCGCGCGGTAGCCCATGATTTCGTTCGTGAGCAGCGCTTGGTACGAGATGAACGCAAGGCTCGTGACGAGCAACGCCGAAACGCGCGCCGAGCGCCCGCGCCAAGCGATGAACGCGAGCGGCGCCGCGAACGCGCAAAAGAGCGTGAGGTGCCCGAGTTTGTCGCGCAATCCGGCCGCGCGCAGCGCGCCGTCGAACGCGGAGAAGCCGGCGGTTTTTGCGTAAAACGGCAGCGGCAATGCGCTGCCGTAGTAGGCGCGAAAACCAGCGAGCGAGAGCGCGAGCAGCACGCCGAGCACGAGCGCGTAGCGCGCAGCACGCCCGGCGTTCTTGCGTTCGAGCGCGATGAACGCGAGCGCGGGAATCAATGCGGCGTCCGGCCGACACGAATAGACGAGCAGCGTGAGCACGGCACAGAGCACGGGTTCGGTCGCCGAGAGCGCGAGGGCGATCAGGGCGAGGCACACGCTCGTTTCCATGCCGGTGTGCAGCGTCAACAATGTGAGCGGCGTGCCGAGCGCGAACAGCACGAGCAAACCCGCATCACGTCGATTCACGTGGGCGCGCGCCGCGAAGCGCAGCGTGAGCGCGACCACGGCCGCGAACGCGAGCGTCGCGAGCACTTTGCTCGCGACGACGAAGTGTTGCGGAAAGAGCGCAGTCAGCGGCAGTGCGAGCCAACCGAACAATTGCGAGGTCAAGCCGTAGACTGGGCCGTCGCTCGGGTTCCAGGAAAATCCCGCGCCGTGTAGCGCGTTCAGCGCGATCCGCTTGAAGAAGAAGCTATCGTCGAACGGCGTCGCGTCGAGATCGACGAACAGCACGTAAAGCGCCGCCAGCATGAGCGCGACGCCACAGAGCCACGCGGGCTTCGTCGGCTCTGCTTCGCGCTCGCGCACGGTTCGCGCTCAACTGAAGGCTTCGGCTTCGAGCAGGTCGCTGAGCGTGCGCACGGAGCGACCGCCGGCGTGCTCGAAGCGCACTCCGATTTGCGCGCCCGCGCCGTCGCTTGCCGGCAATGCGCGCGCCCAAGCCACCGCGCCCTGAAGCTTCAGCGGTTCCCAAAGATGCGGCGTTTCGATCACGAGTTCCACGACAGTGCCGGCTTCGATCGTCTCCGGCGCTTCCACGCGGGCGCCGCCGAGCCCGAGATCGATCACGTGCACATCGCGATTCCACAGCGCCTCGCTTGCGCGCAGGCTGCCCAGTAAATTCACCGCGTGCCGCGAGACGGCTCGAAAGTGGCTGGACTCGAGCGTCCCGGCCGAATCAGAAAAGGACATTGGATTTCACTATAGCTGGAAAGTGGCTACGGTTTAAGGTTTGAGGCGAGAAGGCTCTAACTACTTGGGGTTCTTCGAAGGGCAAGGCTACGATAGCTTGCCCCTCTCGGTTGAGCGAAGCCCGGCGAAGTCCGCGGGTTTCCTGAGTGTGGAGCTACTTCGGAGCAACGCTTTCATGAGCCAGGATACGCGAAAAGATCCCCGCGCAAAGGTGCTCACCATGACGGTCCGCTACAAGAGCGCGACCCTCGATGAGTTCATCGAGCACCACTCGCACGACGTGAGCCGTGGCGGGATGTTCATCAAGACCCCGTCGCCATTTCCGCCGGGTACGCTGCTCAAGTTCGAGGTGAAGATCGCCGCGGACCAAAAGGTGATCCAGGGTGTCGGACGCGTGGTCTGGAAGCGCGACAGCGAAGGCGGCGGTGATGCACGTCCCGCGGGCATGGGCGTCAAATTCATCAAGATCGACGACGCTTCGCGCAAAGTGATCGACACGCTGGTCGATTCGCGTGGCGACGTGAACAGCGCCTATGAAGCTGGCGGCGGCGATGGCCACCCTGCGGCTCAAACAGCGCCGGCTCCCGCGTCTGCGGCGAAAGCACCCGCGGCCGCAGCTGCGGCGTCCGCACCGCCTACCTCTGAAGCGGGGAAAGGTCCCGCGCTGCGCAAAGCGACGATGATCGGCCTCGGTGCGATCAACCCGGCCAATCGCGCGGCGGCAGCTGCGATCTCCGCGACCGCGACGCCGATCGCGCCGCCCGCGGAAAAGCCGCAGAGCTCGTTCTTCCCCGAGACGAAGGCGGAAGCGGACATGCCGCCGCCGGAAGATCGCACGGTGATGAAGCAAGCCGCCGAACTGCTGCAGGACGCCCTCCGCGAAACCGGCAGCTCGATGGACGAAGTCGCCGGAGCGGCACCGAAGCCCGCCGCCGGAACGCCGGCGAAGGCGGATTCGGTCGCGCCGCGCACGCAGCGATCCGAGCCTCCAGCGCAAGCGAAGCCCGCGTCGGTGAAACCGACAGCGTCGGCTTCGGTGCGTCCGAGCGCGCAAAGCGCTGCCGCGCGACCTGCGGCCAGTGCGGCGAAATCCGAGCGTCCGACCCAGCGTCGCTCTGCGGTGTCGGAAGCACCGCCGAGCCGACGCGTGTCCGTGCCCGCCGAAGTTCCCGTGGAGAAGGGCGGCGGCGGCCGCGTAGTGGTGATAACGATTGCGATCGCTGCTGCTGCGGCCCTCGTTTACTTCGTAACCAAGAACAATCCGCAGCCGACTCCGACTCCGGCGACAGCCAGCGCCGAACCGCCGCCCAGCGCGAGCGCCGAACCCGCGCCGGCGGATACGGCATCCGCTGCTCCGAGCGAGAGCGCGGCGCCCGCGGCGTCGGCATCTGCTGAGCCCGCGACTTCCGCGTCCGCATCGGCTTCAGCCGCGGCGTCCGCGTTAGCGGTGCCGCCGAAAGCGGTGGTCGCGCCGGTCGTCGCACCGAAGCCGCCGCCAGTGGTGACGGCGAAGCCCGTCGCAAAGCCGAAGCCCGCGACCGAGCCAACCGAGCCGACCGCGGAAAAACCGGTGCCGCCGAGCGAACCGACCGCGCAAAAGCCCGCCACTCCGGCGCCCGCGCCAACGCCGAAATCCGAGGCGCCCGCGCCGAAACCGAAGCCAGCCGAGCCGCCGGGTGACAACCCGTACTGAGTTTTCGCTCGCCTCATGAGCCCTTCCTCTCGGCCTCCGGCGCGCGAGGGTGATCCGCGGATCGGTACCGTGCTCGCCGATCGTTATCGCATCGACGCGCTCGTCGGCGAGGGCGGAATGGGCAAGGTGTATTCGGCCGAGCACGTGCTGATGCGCAAGCGGCTCGCGGTGAAGGTGCTGCACCGCGAGCTCACCACGGTCTCGGAAGTGGTGGCGCGCTTCGAACGCGAAGCGATGGCGGCAGCGAACATCGAGCACCCGAACGTCGCGGCCGCGACGGACTTCGGTAAATTGGCGGACGGCGCGGTGTTCTTGGTGCTCGAGTTCGTCTCGGGCAAAAGCTTGCGTGACGAAATCGCGCACGGCCCTTTTTCGGTCGAGCGCGCGCTGCACGTCGCGCGGCAAATCGCCGCCGCGCTCGCCGCCGCGCATTTGCAGGGCATCGTGCATCGCGATCTCAAGCCCGAGAACGTGATGCTAGTCGAGAAGGGCGCCGATCCCGATTTCGTGAAAGTGCTGGATTTCGGCATCGCCAAGGTGCCAATCGGCGATCTGCCGGGCGCCACCAAGTCCGGCAATCCCATCACCAAGGCCGGCATGGTCTTCGGTACGCCGGAGTACATGGCGCCCGAGCAAGCGCTCGGCCAAAACGTCGATGGTCGCGCCGACTTGTACGCACTCGGCGTGATCTTGTTCGAGATGCTGAGCGGAGTGCGACCGTTCAGCAGTCAGAGCTCGGTCGGGATTTTGGGGCAGCAGTTGTCGAAGCCGCCGCCGACTTTTCTCGAGCGCTCGCCGGGTTTGATGATTCCGCCTTCGGTCGAGCAAATCGCGCACAAACTCTTGCAGCGCGAAGCGAGCGAGCGCTTTCAATCGGCGACCGAGTTGGTGCAAGCGATCGACATCTTGCTCGCGCCGCTGCCCGGCCATGGCGCCTATCGCTTCACGCTGGCGGACGGCTCGCCGCAATCGGTGCGCGGCTCGAACCCGAGTCAGCCGCAGCTCGAAGTACCCCTGAGCTTCGATTTCGGGCAACCGCCGCTGCTTTCACCGTTGCCCGGTTCGCCGAGTGCGCCGGAGCTCGGCCAAGCGCCGCCCGCGAGCGTCGCAATGCAGACCGCCCAGCGCGCGTTCGGCGAAGTCGAGCGCAGCTTCGAGCGCGTGCGCAGCCAATTCCCGAAGCCGATTCGGGACGCGGTGCGCCACGTGCCGACGCGCGCCCTCTTGGTCGTCAGCGCCGCGTTGGCGCTGATGTTGACGATCCTCGGCAGTTCGCTGTGCTTTGCATTGGTGCACGCGCTGCGCGGCAAACACACGAGCGCGACGGCACACGCCGTCGCTACCACTTCGGCTGCGCCGAGCACGTCTGAGTCGCTGCCCGCGATTCCGGGCGCTCCGGATTCGGAGCTAGAAGATGCGATCAAAGGCGGCATCCCCGCGCTCGAAGCGCTCAGCGCGAAGTTTCCTAACGATCCTCACCCAGTGATCGAGCTCGGCAACGCCGCGATCGCCGCCAAGGATTACGTCAAAGCCGTCGGCTACGTCGGCCGCGCGCTGAACGTCGATCCGACGGTGTCCGAGAACAAGCAACTCGCGAGCATCTTGTTTCAAACCGCGCAAGTGAAGCCAGCGTCGGACGCGAGCTTCGCGCTCTTGTTCGGGCCGATGGGCTCGCACGGTCCGGACATCGCGTACGATTTGGCCGCCACCGAAGTCGTCAAACCGTGGGTGCGCGCGCGCGCCGACCAGGGCCTACGTTCCCCCGATTTCGCGCGCCTGGCCTCGAAAGAGCTGCGCGTCGCGGTCGCGCTGCGCTTCGCGGTCGGCTGCCCGCAACGTTACGCGCTCTTGTCCCGCGCCAAGAGCGACGGCGACGAGCGCGCGCTCGGCTACCTCAATCAGTACAAAGTGACGAACGGCTGCGGCCGACGTCACCGCGAAGATTGTTTCGCCTGCATGCATCACGACTCCGAGCTCGGCGACGCGATCGCCGCGATCAATGCGCGCGCCCACAAGTAGGGACACAAAAAAACGCGCGCCGCGTCGCTGAATGAATCTGTGCGCGGCGCGCGCGGCCCGCTGCTGGTCGTCGGAGGCTACGGCGTAAATTGCCGCATCGTCTCCGTGCCGACTTGGCCCGCGGGCGCTTTGCCCGGCGAGAACGTGTACATCGCAAACGTCAAGCCGAGCAAAACCAAGACGCCACCCACTACGGAAGCCACGGCCAAGCCCTTTCTGCGCGCGCGATCCTTGGCGATGAGCTCCACGGCTCGATCGACCTGATCGTCGAGCATGTCGTGCGTGATTGCGTGAGCCATTGGGTGACCTCCTGACTCCGATCGATGAGCATCGGTCATGCCAAGCCCAATCGCGCGCGAATTCAACGATTTGCGCAAGAATCTGTCGCAAATCGCGGCGGCTTTGCCCGCGCGCATTTCGTCGCGGCGCCACACAGCGAGGCGGTGCGTAAGGTTGCGCAAATCATGTGCGTTGCGACGCACGGAACGCTCCTGCCCAGGACACTTTTGTTCGCGGAGCTTTGACCCATGAGAATGAGCGCGACTTTTCTACTTACGCTGGCCTTCCTCTTGAGTTGTGCCTCGAACCCGGACCACATATCGACGACGAATGACGGCGCAGGCGCGAACAACGGTGGCGCGGGTCAATCTTTCGCAGGCGCGTCGAATGGCGGCGGACAAAGTGCCGGCGGCGGCGGCGCGAACGTCGCGGGCTCGTCAAGCGGAGCGGGCGCGGCGAGCGGCGGCGCTTCCGGGTTCGCGGGCGCGACCACGGGTGGCACGTCGAACGCCGCCGGTTCGCTGGGCAGTGCGGGCGCGAGCGGAGCGAGTGGCGGTACGAGCGCGGGCAGCGGCGGCGCGGGCGGCTCGGTCCCGGTCGGCGATCTGCCGAACCAGATCCCCGCGGGCTACACCGGCAAACCGTTCGGCGGCACGCCGCAGCAGATCCCAGGCAAAATCGAGGTCGAGCGTTACGACACGGGCGGCCAAGGCGTTGCGTTCAACGCCATGCCGGGCGCCGCATTCAACGCCTGCGGATTCATGCGCAGTGACGCGACCGCTCTCGAATGCACCGGGCAACCGGGTCCGCAAGATCAAGACTTCGCCACGTGCGCGAACTATCCAGCCGGCTCCGTCTACATCGGTTACATCGGCGGCGGGAACTACTACAAGTACACGGTGGACGTGCTCGAAGCCGGAAGCTACGAAATCTCCGGCCACGAAGGCGTGTCACCGACCAACACCGCGGTCACGTTCGCATTCACGGACAGCGAGAAGACCGCGAACATCGCGCTCCCGAGTACGAACGGCAAATGCACGTCGGAGGCGTATCACGTCTGGAGCGAACAACAGAACCTCGGCGAGATCACGCTCATCCCTGGCCACTACGTGATGACGCTGACGGTCGTGAACGCGGGCCTCAACATGGATTGGTTCGCGTTCACGAAGATGTGAGCAGCTCAGTGCTGCGGCGAATCAGCGCGGAACCAGGCTGCGAGATCGTCGATCACGGCTTGGTCCACGTGCCCGGGATTTTGATACTCGCTCGGCATGGACGGCCCGGACCCGCTCACGAACAAATGATTGAGCGACGGATAGCTCTTGGAAGAGACGTCGCGTCGATTGGATAGCGCGGTGACCCATGCTTGGAATTCGTCGTTCGTCACTTGGTAGTCGCGGTTGCCGTGCAGTACTAAAATCTTGCCGGGAAACGCGCGCGCAACGCGGAGCGGGTCGTAGCCGCGTTGCGCCAAGAGGTAGGCGCCCTTGAGCGTGCCGCCGCCGGGCACTGACACGACCTGATCCGGTGCGAGCTTCGGATCTTCGACGGTTTGCTTGAACTGCTCCGCGGCTTTTACCACCGACGTGAGCGCGGGTGGATCGCCGCTCATGCTCGCGATGTACCGCAGTTGAGCGAGCATCGAATCCTGTAGCGGCCGCGTCGCCCCAGCCAACACTGCGATGCCCGCGACCGGCGCATTTTCTTGGGCGATGCGCGGCGCCAGCGCGCCGCCTTGGCTGTGCCCGAGCACGAACACGCGTTTTTCGTCGACGCCGGGTGCGGCGCGCAATAGCGCGATGGCGGCGCTGGCTCCGTCGAGTACTTCTTCTTTCTCGGTCACGATACCGGCGGGCGCTTGCCGGCTGCGTTTCACGTAACGCAGCACGACGACCCCGCGGCTCGCGAGCCCCCACGCCAAGTCCTTGAACACTTTCACTCCGCCGACGCTCTCGTCGGCATCGCTCGGGCCCGAGCCGTGCACGAGCACCACCGCGGGTAAGTGCGACTCGCCTTTTGGCATGCTCAACATGCCCGGCAGCGCCGGATTGCTGCCAACGCTGACTGCGCGTTCTTCGAATGCCGCCGGATTGGCGTACGGCGGCCGTTGCCAATCGGGCTGAAAAAACAAGCCCGCGACGTGCTCGCTCGAGTCGAGCACGACCTGCACGATGGCGGCGCCGCGCGCGAAGTGCGTGGTTGCGAATGCCGAACGGAAGCCTTTTGGCAGCACGATCGGCTTGACCGCGATGTCCTCGACCGCTTGAAACGCGCCGAGCTGCTGTTCGATCGCGGCCCAATCGCGCGCCAATTTCTCCGGCGGCAACGCGCTCCGCATCGTGCCGTCGAAGTCGCGCGAGGCCGCGGCAAAGTCGTGCCGCGCCGCCGACTCGATCAAATGTTTTGCGATGGTTTCGGCGCTCATCGGCTCAGCTTGCGCCGTGCTCGCGTTGCTTGCCACCGGCGCGACGGGCGCGCTCGCGGCAAGTGGCCTGGTCGGAACGCGAGTGGAACAGGCGCACCAGGCAGTCAGTGCTGACAGCGCAAATGTGCCTCGCCCCAGCTTCCGGCTGCCAATACCAATATTTCCCAGCCCCATGATCCCAGTGCGCCTCGACGATCAGCCCGCGTCCGACAGCGCCCGATCGACGATGACGCGCATGATCTCGATTGGCACCGCGCCGATGAAGAAATAGTCGTTCACGAGGAATGCCGGCGTGCCTTCGACGCCAACCGCGTCGCCCGCCGCGACGTCTTGCTTGATTTCGTCGTCGTGACGGAGCTCCGTGAGCGATTCGTGAAAGCGTGTGACGTCGAGCCCGGCTTGCTGCGCGAAGTGCTCGAGGTTTGCCGCGTCCAGCGTGGGTTCTGGCGCGTCGTAAATCGCGTCGTGAAATTTCCAGAATGCGGTCGCGCCGCCCTCGGCATACGCCTCGCGCCCCGCATTGGCGGCGAGCCGGGCGTGCGAATGAAAAGGCAGTGGATAGTCGTGCCACACGAGCCGCACTTTGCCCGAGTAGTCATGCATCAGTTCCGTCAGTACCGGCTGCGCGTGCGCGCAGAACGGGCACTCGAAGTCGCTCCAGATTTGAACTACGACGGGCGCGTTCGAAGCTCCCAAGCTCGGATTCGCGCCGTTCGGTCGCGGCACCTTGCCGCGCTCGAGCCGCGTCACCGGTAAATCTTCGAACCGGATCGGCGCGTTCGGGTTCGCCGCGGGAGCTTGATTTTCGACCGGCACGGCTCCGTTGGCAGAGCGTGTCGTCAGGTCGATTTCTCCCGGACCTTGCGCCGCGCGGGGAGGCGGATTGCCTCCCCCGCAGCCTGCCGCGAGCACGAGAGCGAACGCGATGCACGCCCCCGTGACTCGGCGGCCCGTGCTCACTTCTCGCCCGCCTCTTTCAAAGCGCGATTGATGAGCTTCTTGAACGTGCCTTCCGGCTGAGCGCCGCTGATGTAGTAGCCGTTGATCACGAACGCGGGTGTCCCATTGATGCCCGCCTTGTTGCCGAGCTCAGCGTCGGCGTCGATCTTGGCTTTGTGCGTGTTGTTGTCGAGCGCGTTCTTGAACTTGTCCATGTCCACGCCCATCTCTTGCGCGATCTTCTCGAGGCTCGCGCGATCGGTGCGCGCGGTGTCGTCGCCGTCCGCGTTGAACACCTTGTCGTGGAACGTCCAGAATGCGGCCGCGCCTTTTTGCGCGAACACTTCCTGAGCGGCTTCCGCGGCAAGCGGCGCGTTCTTGTGGAACGGCAGGGGCATGTGGCGCCACACGAACTTGATCTTGTTGCCGTACTCTTTCTCGATCGCTTGAACCGTCGGTTCGACGCGCTTGCAGAACGGGCACTGGAAGTCGGAAAACTCCTGGATCACGACCTTGGCATTGTTCCCGCCCTTGGCCGGGTCGGTGTTGTCCGGCGCCGCAATGTCCTTCTTTTCCGGCGGCGGCGGCTCTTTGCCTTCCTTCATGATCTCGTCGTAGACCTTGGCGCGCGGGACGCCACGGCCCATGACGGCCTTGGCTTTCGCGAGTTGGTCGTCGATCGCTTTCTTGAAGGCTTCGAACGGTTGAGCGCCGCTCAAGCGCACGCCGTTGATGAAGAAGTGCGGCGTGCCACGCGCTTGCAAGTCGCTTCCGAGATCGGTGCTGGCATCGAATTTATCGGCGAACTTGTTGCCGTCGATGGCTTTCTTCACGTCGTCCCAGTTCAGGCCGATCTTTTCCGCGATGCCCTTCAGATCATCGTCTTCGAGCTTCGGGTTCGAGGCGAACAGCTGATCGTGCGCGTCCCAGAAGCCTTTGTCGCCCTTCTTGACGTAAGCGAAACGAGCGAGCGTTGCCGAAGGCTTGGCGCGCGGGTGGAACGGCAGTGGGTTGTCCTTCCACACGAAACGCACGTCATTGCCGTAGGTGCCTTCGACTTGCTTGAGCGTGTCTTCGACGCGCTTGCAGAACGGGCACTGAAAATCCGAAAACTCGACGATCGTGACGAGCGCGTCCTTCGGGCCCTTGACCGGATCGTCGTCCAGGACCGGCACCTTCCACACGCTCTTGTCTTCTTCTTCCGCGTCCGGCTTCGGCTTGTCCGGCTTGGCGCTGTCTGGTTGCGCGGTTTGGTTCTTGTTCGTGAGCGTGGTGTAAACGGCGCTCTTCGGCGTGCCGCTCGCGACGAGCTTTTGAGCCTCGGCGAGCTGCGCGTCGATCACTTCCGTGAACTTCTCGAGCGGCTGCGCGCCGCTGACGGTGACGCCGTTGATGCGGAACGCCGGCGTGCCGTTCGCGCCGACTTTGCTCGACAGCGCCATGTCCTGGTCGATTTTCGCAGAGAACTTCTTGCTCGCGACGGCCGCGTCGAACTTCGCTTTGTCGACGCCCGCTTCGACCGCCCACTTGTCGAAATTCTCGGGCGTGAGCGCTTGCTGGTTCGAGAACGCGTTGTCGTGGAACTTCCAGAACGCGTCGCTGCCCTTGAGGCCGAACACGGCCATGGCAGCTTCCGCGGTCGGGCGCGCGTCTTTGTGGAATGGAAGCGGGTTGTTCTTCCAAACCATGCGCACCTTTTCCGGACCGTACTTGTCGCGGATCTGCTTCAGTGTCGGTTCGACGCGGCTGCAGAACGGGCACTGAAAGTCGCTGATCGTGACGATCGTGACCGGCGCAGTCGGGCTGCCCCACTGCGGGTCTTTGGCGCTCACGGGGACGCTCGCGCTCGATTGATCGGGAACGCCGGTGGCGCTCCCGTTTTCCGCCTGAATGTCGGACGAGCCTTTGCTCTTGTCGAGTCCGTACATCAGGAACATGCCGGCGATGAAGCTCATCAAGAAGCCGACGATTGCCGTTCCTTTGTTCATAATTTGTCTCCCAAGGCTCGAGCGTTGCTCGGAGTGAGCGCGGCGCGAGCGTTTCCAGTTACGAATAACGCTTGCAGATTGAAGATCGTGCCCCACGCGCTCGGCCGAGACCGAGGGACGCGAAGGCTAGGTGCGCGGAGTGACGCGTTCGTGGCGTCACTCCGCGATCGAGAATTTTGGGGGTGAGCTCAGGGCCGCGGAGGGCGGTCGATCGAACGCGCGAAGCCAGTCGCGGACAGATCGTGCTCGGGCGCCGCGGTCGAACAGCGGCCAGTCAACGGTGCTGCGGTGAGGCACGCGAACACCGGCAGCGCGCGTAGCGGCGAATCAGGAAACGACAATTTCTCAGGCGCATCCCGGTTCGGGATGCCGGCGGCGCGCAGTGGTTCGCTGGTCGAACAGGGATTGTCCGCGTTGATCGCGTCGTCACTGGCGGGCGTGCCGATCGGTGGAGCTACGACGCTCTGCGCGTGCACGCCGCACATCGGCGCGGCCGCAAAGGCGCTCGTGGCCCAAGCGAGCGAAAGCACGAACGCGACGAAGGTGCTGAGCCGCACCATCCAAACGCGCCGGAAAGAGTTCGCAGAGGGCATGAGCTTGAAGCGCCGGGAGTGTTACCCAAGGTTTCAGGTCGCACAACATGTTGCGACAGGAGCGCATTCCCATGGGTGGGCAATGGTGAATGATTTGGGGAGATGGTTGCGTTTGGTTGGATTTTTCTGGCGCTGCGCAAGCGGTGGCCGTTTGGCCGCTCGCGCTTCAGGACGCGCGGCGGGCGCCTGTTCGGTCAGACTTTCGCTTGGATGTGGCTGCTCTCCTAATCCGTGATCAGCCCGGCGAATCTGGGGCTTTGTTTTATTTCCGGGCATCTAGCCCAGGCCCTTCGCGCGCGCTTAGGCGCGACAGAAGAAGCGAGAAAGAAGACGGAAAGAAGAGGAAGAGCAGGGAACCCGACGCAAGCGCGTGGTCTGCGACGCGCAGGAGCACCCCAACAAAAATCCTTGACTTTCACGTGTCAGTTTTTTGCCTACATCGGAGCACATGGGCATAGTGGGGCCATGGCTGCTCAAGAACTCGCTGGTAACAACACGAAATCACAAGAAAATATGGCCTTGGATTGCGATGTGCTGCCGCGTCGCTTCGAGCGCTACACGCTGCTGAAGCGCATCGCGCGCGGCGGCATGGGCGAGGTCTTCCTGGCCACGGCCGGCGGTATCGAAGGCGCCGAACGGCCCTGCGTCGTGAAAACGATTCGCCGAGAACATGAGGAGGACCGCTCTTTCTTGGCGCGGTTCCTGGACGAGGCGCGCATCCAAGCGCAGCTCCAGCACCCGGGCGTCGCGCAAGTGCTCGAAGCGACCAACGATCTGAGCGGCAAGCCGTATGTCGTGGTCGAGTTCATCGAAGGGCGCAACCTCGGTGACGTGCGCACGCGCGCCGGACAACTCGGCGTGCGCATGGGTTGGCCGGAATCGATCGCGGTCAGCATCATCATGGCGGACGCGCTCGCGCACGTGCACGAACGCACCGACGCCGAAGGCAAGCCGCTCGACATCGTGCATCGCGACTTGAGCCCGCAGAACGTGATGGTGAGCTACGCGGGCGACGTGAAGCTGATCGATTTCGGCACCGCGCGCGGTTTGAATCGCCGCTGCCAGACGATCGCCGGCATCGTGTTCGCGAAGCCGGGTTACGTCGCGCCGGAAGTCGCGAACAACACGCCCGGCGGCGTGCCAGCGGATCTGTACGCGCTCGGCGTCATGCTCTGGGAAATGCTCGCGGGTCGTCGCTTCTTGTCGGGAGACGCGGGGACGCACATGGCAGCCGTCGCCGCGGGCAAGCGCAATCCGTCGCCGCTCGCTTCTTTGATCGGCGCGCCAGCGGAAATCGACGCGGTCGTGCAGAAGCTCACCGCGGTAAAACTCGAAGATCGTTACAGCTCCGCGCGCCAAGCCATGAACGACCTGGTGAAGCTCCTGCAGCGCGCGCCGAGCATGGCCGACGGCGATCGCAGCGTGCGCGGGCGGATCGCGCAATTGATGCAGAAGCTTTATCCGGCCGAGCCCGCGCGCACGCGCGCCGAATTCGCGAAGCTGGTCGCCGAAGCGCGCGCGACCAACGTGCCCGCGGCCATGATTCCGCCGTCTCCGCCCGCGCCGCCGGTCGAAGTCGATCCGACGCTTCTGCCCGGCACGCGCTATCGGCTCGTGCGCGAGCTCGGCAAAGGCGCGATGGGCGTCGTGCACGAAGCGATTCACTTGGATCTGATGCGCACCGTCGCGCTCAAGGTGCTCGACGCCGAACGCATGGGCGTCGAAGCGGAAAAGCGTTTCAAGGTCGAGGCGCGCGCGATCGCGCAGCTGTCACACGAGAACTTGGTCAAGCTCTACGAGTTCGGCGTCGCGCAAGACGGTCGCCCATTTTACGCCATGGAACTCTTGAGCGGTGAATCGCTCGATCAGAAAATCGAGCGCGAAAAGGGCATGGATTATCGCGAAGCCGTGCGCATCGG
>DASYCL010000437.1:0-2802 GCA_036500245.1 Polyangiaceae bacterium
GACGCGCGACAATTTGGCGGCCCGCGCAACCAACCCATCCAAACTCACTTGTACGCCCGGCACGATCACTCCGCCGAGGTATTCACCCTTCGGAGAAATGCAATCGAAGGTCGTGGCAGTGCCGAAGTCGACGACGATGACGCCCGCTTTCAAGCGATGGTATGCGGCGACAGCGTTGACGATGCGATCGGCGCCGACGTCGCGCGGATTTTCATAGAGCACCGGGATGCCGGTCTTGAGCCCAGGACCGACGACCAGCGGCTCGCGCGCGAAGGCGTGGCGGATCGCTTCGATCATCACGTCGGTGAGCGGCGGCACGACGCTGGCGATGATGGCGGAGTCGATCGCGTCGCTCGGGACTTTGCGCAGCGCGAGGAGTTGCTGCAGGAGCACGCCGTATTCGTCTTCGGTGCGTGTCGTTACGGTCGAGACACGGAAGGTTTGCTCGAGCGAGCGCTCGCGATACAAGCCGAACACGACGTTCGTGTTTCCGATGTCGACAGCGAGCAGCATGGGCCGCTTCTAGCACCTTTGGTTTTGGCGCGGCACGGGGCTACGGGGCGGGACCAACACGTGCATGCACGATGCGGTCGCCGGCTGCGAGCTGGTCCCAGCCTGGGCCGGCTTGACCGATCCAGGCGTAATCACCGTCCAAATGCGGGTAGCGTCCGAGCGTGACGAAGAGCTGGCTCGAGCCGGTGTCTCGTCCGGCGAGCGCGACGCCGACCGAGCCGAGTCCGAATGCAATCGGTGAAGTTTCGCAACGCAGCGGCGGTTCGGCGTCGCCACCGTAGCCGTCGCCGCTCGGGTCGCCGAACTGCGCCACGAAACCCGGCACGACTCGATGCACCGCGACGCCATCGTAAAAGCCCGCTTGTACGAGCGCGACGATGCGCGCGACTGCGCTTGGCGCGAAGCTCGCGTCGAGCTCGAGTGTCAGAGTGCCGGCGTCCGTCTCGAGCGTGACGACGCTTCGCGGCCACGGCGGATCGACGACGCTCGCGTCTTTGTTCGGTTCGAATTTGTCGCAGTGGCGCGACTCTTCGCCGAGCAGGCGAAGACTCTTTTCGGCGTGTTCGCGCAAAGTCGGATTGTCGCCGATGCACGCGAGCGCGACTTCGGATTTCAGACTGAGGATTTCGAGGGCGCCGATCGCGTCGAGCAACAGACTCTGTACCTCGACGCTGTGCTGATCGCGCGCCGCTGCGTACGCCGTGCCGAGCGCGTGCACGATGCTCGAATCGGGTTTCGGTGCGCTATGGGCTTCTGCGCCTTCGGCTGAGCTTGCGGCGCGCTCGGGGTAACGCGCGAGCACGCGCGCGGCGCTGGCCACGACGCCGAGCGACTTTTCGCCGAGTGCGTCCGCGAGCACGCGATACGACTCGGCAAGCTCGTTGTGTTCGGCGAGTAGCCCAATCGCGGCCTCGCGGATCAACGGGTCTTTTGATTGGGTCAGCTTCAAATAAGCCTGTTTTCGGCTGCCGCGGAGCTTTTCTCTGCCCATCGCGCGGAGCATGCCGAGCTCGCGAACCGCGGCGTCTCCGTTTGCGTCGCAGCCGAGCAAGCGTGTGCTTTGGTAGTTGCTACCGGCGAGCAACGCCGCGGCTTGGCAGCGAAGGTGCACTTTGCGGCGCTTCGACGTCGCTGAATCGGCGGCTACGAGCGGCAATTCGGAAAAAGCTTGCAGCTTCTTGCCCGAGCTCGGAATCGGGGGCGTCAAGGCGTCGAGCAGCGCGCTCAGCGCGCCGTAGCTCGCGCTCGAGAGCTCCGAATCGCTCGGCATTGTCGTCGTGGTCGCGTCGAAGGCTGCCCAAAGTGCGCGCTGGCCCGGAGCGCCGAGGGTCGCGAGCTCGCGCACCGCTTCGGCGCGCAGGTTGGGTTCTTGTTTGGGGTCCGCGAGCAGCGTACCGAGCGCGGCGATGCCTTCGTCGCCGGTGCGACCGAGCGCGCGCACGGCGAACTCGAGTCCTGCGCCTTGGGTGGCGATGATTTTGCTCGCCAGCGCGCGCAGGCGCTCTTCCGTCGAGTCGTTGAACGAACTGAGCCGCGTGCACGGATAGAGCGCATCGTTCAGCGGGTTTTCCGTGCGATCGGCGGACTCGAGCAACGCGACGAGCGTTGCGTCGGCAAGCTTTCCACTTTGCGTCGCGATCCGACCGAGCGCGAGGGCAGCTGCTTCGGCGCGTGTTTTGGGCCCGACCAGCCACGCGCGCAGCGTGCTCTCGGCCTCGCTGCCGCCGCAACGACCGAGCGCGTCTGCGATGGCTTCGCTCGGATTGGCGAGTGGCGCGCGCGCTACTGCGCGTTCGTCGAGGGAAGCCGCGCGAGCCACCAATGCGCGTACGGTTTTCGCTTCGTGACCTTTGCAAGCGTAGCCAAGACCGTAGGCGGCCCAAGTGACGACTTCGCCGTCTTCGTCGCTGAGCGCGAGCGATAACAGCTCGACCGCGCGGGCATCGGCAATGCGTGCGAGTGCACGCGCGGCGCTCCGTCGCACCTGCAAATCGCGACTCGAGAGCGCGCTGTCGCCGATCCCCGCCGAATCGCGGCGTAGCTCGGCTTTGCGCAGCGACGCCAGATCGACCACCGGCGCGGTGAGCGACGAAGCTGACGCCGCAGCGTGCGCCTGAGGATTCGAGCTTGCGCCGTGACAGGCAAGAAGCCCCAAAAAAATCCAAGCAAACCAAAGATGCTGCATCACACGTGGGTGAAGCCGAAGCTTAGGGCGTAGTCGACGACGAAGCTCACGCGCTCGCGCACGCGGCGCACGAGCGCGGGTAGTCCATGTAAGCGCGGAGCCGG
>DASYCL010000438.1:0-5520 GCA_036500245.1 Polyangiaceae bacterium
TCTCGACGAGAGCTCGCGCGACCAGCGGCTGCACGAAATCGCAGAGGCGCTCGCGGAGGATCCCAACGAGGCGGAGGGCGCATTCGCACTCGCCGCCGCAGTCGCGCTGGCCGACGACGAGGTGAGTGAGGACGAGAACAAGTTCATCAACCAGCTCGCAGACTGGTTCGGCATCGCCTCGGAGCGCGCCTCGGAAATCCTGGACCAGCTCGAACAAGATCGTGAACTAGAGGGCTGAGCATTCGCAAGCGGAGCACGCCGGCGGGTTCGCGCGAAACCAGCCAGCAAATGGGGGCTGCCCCCGCCGCCGATACTTTTTCCTTCAAAATGTGACTCGACAAGCGAGTCCGGCGCAGTTACGAAAAGCCCGTGAAAATAGCAGTCGTTGGATCGGGCTACGTTGGACTGGTCGCTGGCGCGTGCTTCGCGGATTCCGGCACCAACGTGATGTGTATCGACGTCGACGAGGCCAAGCTCGCCAAGTTGCGCGCTGGCGAGGTGCCGTTCTTCGAGCCTCGGCTGGCGGATCTGGTGAAGCGCAACTGGCCGGCGCGTTTGGACTTCACCTCGAACCTTGCTGAAGGCATCCGCGGTCGTGAAGTCGTATTCGTGGCCGTCGGGACGCCGCCACAAGAGGACGGCTCGGCCGATCTGTCGCACGTGCTGACCGTAGCGGAACAAGTTGCGCGCGCCGCGGAGCACCCCGTCGTGCTCGTGCTCAAGAGCACCGTGCCGGTCGGGACCAACGCTCGAGTGCGCAAGGTCGTCGAGCAACACGCCAAGCACAAGATCAGCGTCGTCAGCAATCCCGAGTTTCTCAAGGAAGGCGACGCGGTCAACGACTTCTTCAAGCCGGATCGCATCGTCGTCGGCGCAGAGGACGAACGTGCATTCGAGCTGATCGAACGGCTGTACGCTCCGTACAATCGCCAGCGGAACCGCGTGCAGCGCATGAGCCCGAAGAGCGCCGAGATCGTGAAATACGCCTCGAATGCGCTGCTCGCGACCAAGATCTCGTTCATGAACGAAATAGCACTGCTCTGCGACGCGGCGGGTGGAGACGTCGAGCACGTGCGCTTGGCGGTCGGTTCGGACGAGCGCATTGGTATGCAGTTCCTGTACCCCGGGCTCGGCTTCGGTGGCAGTTGCTTCCCAAAGGATCTGCGCGCGCTGGTGCGAACCGGTGAAGAGCACAATCTTCGCCTCGAGGTGTCGAGCGCTGCAGTGCGTGCCAACGAAGGCCCCGTGAAAGCCTTGCTGACACACATGGAGAAGGATCTAGGCGGCTTGCACGACAAGCTGATTGGCGTGTGGGGGCTCGCCTTCAAGCCGCGAACCGACGACGTACGCGAGTCGCCGGGTATCAAGCTGATTGCCGAGCTCGTGTCGCGCGGCGCCAAGGTGCGCGCCACTGACCCGCAAGCGCGCGAGACGGCTCGCGACCGCATGAAACCGATGGGCATTTTGGACCGCGTCGAAATCCTCGACAACGAGTACGAGGTTTGCCGCGGCACGGACGCGCTCGTGCTCGCCACGGAATGGAACGAGTATCGAAATCCCGATTTTGTCCGCATCCGCGAGCTCATGCGCGGCCGTCACGTCTTCGACGGTCGCAATATGGTGGCACCGGGGTCCGTCGCGGACGCGGGGCTCGCCTATCGCGGCATGGGCCGGCCCACTCTCGGCTACTGAAGCTTCGAGCGCTCTCAGCTCAAGCGCGCGATGCGCGCGAGCACATCGCGGCGAAGCCGTTCCAGGAGTTCGCTGGCCAGCTCGCTCGGCGCTCCACCGGCAATCAGCGGCGTGAGATCCATGGCCCAGGCGAGCGCGCCAGCGTCGTCAGACACGTGGCTCTCTGCGAAGGTCGCGTGCGCCCGTTGCCTGCCGAGGGTGCCGAGATCGTAGCGCTTGCCCGTCGCTAGCTGGGACTCGTGCGCCCCGAGCAGCGCGGACAAAAAGTCGCCGTGGCCGTCGACGCGCAATCTAACTTTGTCGGCGTCGCACAACCAATCGAGATCGCGCCAAACCTCGCAGCCGAGCACGCGCAATGGACGCTGCCCCTCGGGCAATGAACGACAGGCTTCGATGGTGCGCAAGGCGACGGCGACGTGCGTGTCGTGCTTGTCGGCGAGATTGTGCGTGTAGACGAGCTCGGGCCGAGCTGCGAGCAGAATACTCCGCAGATCGTCGACGACAGCGACGTGATCCGCACGTTTGATGAGATTGCTCGGGTAACCGAGCATTGCCAGCGCCGAGTATTGACCGAGCTCGGCAGCCTTGAGCTGTTCGCCAACTCGCACCGCGGCCATTTCGCGTTCGCCGAGCTCGGCATACGCCGGCGCGCGCGGGCCTCCTGCGCCGTCTGCGACCACCACGCCGCTGAACCAGCGATCCGAGCGATCCAGACATTCCAAGATACCGTGCGCGGCCATGATCTCGAGATCGTCCGCGTGAGCACCGATGCCCAGGTGCGTCGTTCGTGCCCACGCGGACTCGATCGGCACTTCACCCAGCGCAACGACGCGGGCGCTCTCTCGGCCGAGCTTCATCGAGCGCGAGCGTACGCTCGCCCGACGCGGCGCGAAAGTCGCTCTAGTCGGAGCAGCAGCGAAAGCCGATCGCCGGAAATGGCCGAATTGAGGATCGGTTTGACCATCCACTCTGCCCGAACGACGGCTGGCTTGCGCACTTGAACGAGAAATGAGCGAAATCGGCACCGCGTCAAACGCTGTTTGAAGCTCCAGCCAAAAGATCGAACTGCCATGCCCCTGATTGACATGCCGCTGTCCCAGCTCGAAAAATATCAGGGCATCAACCCGAGGCCCGCGGATCACGATGTCTATTGGGAGCGGGCGCTTGCCGAGATGCGCGCGACCAATCCAGAGGTGGAACTCGTGCGCGCCGAGTTCCAAACTCCGTTCGCGGAATGCTTTCATCTGTATTTCACGGGTGTGCGCGGGGCACGCGTGCACGCAAAGTATCTGAGGCCGCGCGCCGCGCGAGCCAAGCACCCTGCCTTGCTGGAGTTCCACGGCTATTCGATGTCGAGCGGAGACTGGGTAGGCAAGCTGCCGTGGGTGGCGGTCGGTCATTGTATCGCGTCGCTCGATTGTCGTGGTCAAGGTGGCTTGAGCGAGGACACCGGGGGCGTGAAGGGCACGACGCTGAACGGTCATTTCGTGCGCGGGCTCTTGGACACACCTGACAACCTCCTTTTTCGGCAGATCTTTCTGGACACCGCGCAGCTCGCGCAGATCGTGATGGGCTTCGACGAGGTCGACGAAGCACGCGTCGGCGCCCTCGGCGGCTCACAGGGTGGCGCGTTGACCCTCGCGTGCGCGGCGCTCGAGCCACGCATCAAGCGCGCGGCTCCAACCTACCCATTTTTGAGCGACTACCTGCGCGTGTGGGAAATGGACCTGGCCGTCAATGCGTACCACGAGCTCAAGGAGCTCTTTCGCAGGCACGATCCCACGCACCTGCGCGAAAAGGAGTGGTTCACGCGCCTCGGCTACATCGACGTACAGCACCTGGCTCCGCGCATCCGCGCCGAGGTACTGATGGGCGTTGGCCTGATGGATGCGATTTGCCCGCCGTCCTCGCAATACGCCGCGTACAACAAGATCGCGTCTAAGAAGCGCGCGGTGGTTTACCCTGATTTCGGACACGAGCACTTGCCCGGATTCGCGGACGAGGTGTGGCAGTTCCTCAGCGCGCTGTGAGCCGCGTCAGGGCCGTCGCGAAACGACGTCGACTCGCGCTTGCGCGGTTGGCATCAAGAGCAGCGTCTGCAACGACACGTGCGCCGGCCGCGTCAACGCGAAGACAATGCACTCTGCGACGTCATCCGCGCTGAGCGGCATCATGCCTTCGTACACTTTCTTGGCCCGCTCGCGATCGCCGTGAAAGCGCACCTCGCTGAATTCGGTCTCGGCCATGCCGGGCTCGATCACGAGTTGCCGGATGCCCGTGCCAGCGAGCTCCAGCCGCAGGGCTTGTGCGAAGGCCTCGACCGCCGCCTTGGAGGCGCAATACGCGGCTCCATTGGCATAGGCCTGCACGCCCGCGACCGAGCCGACGTGGACGATGTCGCCGAGACCGCGCGCGAGCAGGGCGGGCAAAAAGGCCCGAGTGACTCGCATCAATCCCATGACGTTCGCCTCGATCATCTCGCGCCAGTCTTGTTCGTCATTGTCCACGAACCTGGAAAAGCCGCGGGCCAAACCAGCATTGTTGATCAGCACGTCGATGCCGCCGAAGTCAGCGAGCGCGCTCTTCACGAACTTCGCCGTGCTCGCCGCGTCCGCAACGTCGACCGAATAGACGCGTAGATCACTCGGCAGGCGACCGAGTTCCGCACGCAGCGCCTCGAGGCGATCCATGCGCCGCGCCGCCAACACGAGTCGGGCGCCGAGTGCCGACAGCTGCCTCGCTAGCGCGGCACCGAACCCACTCGAGGCGCCCGTCACTACCACGACTCGTCCCGTCAGATCGGTAGCCATAGTCATGGTTCGACTCTATCAGAGCCTTGGCTCGCCAGACCTTCTCGTCGACGCGCTGCGCGCGCAACCTTCACGACTCGTGGGCGGCGACACCGTGCAGCAAGACGTCGACTAGCTCCAGCGATAAAGCGGCGCCCGCAGGCGCGTCCCGAAACGGCAAGCGCTCGCCAGCGAAGCGCCTAATGATCTGCGGCAAGCCGCCTAGACCCATCAGCGCCATCAAGACCAAAAGCGGGTGCCTACTTCGATCGAACGTCCCATCCGCGAGACCATCGGCAACGGCGCGCACCATCAGGCCGAGGTGCCCGCGTTGAAAGCGGTCTAGCAGTTGATCGAGTCGCTCCGTGCCTTTGAGGATTTCACATATAACGAGCCGCAGCACCTGGATCTCCTGATCGGACAGCGAGGCGATCCGCTGGTAGGCGCGCTCCACGCGCATCGCCACCGGGAGCTCGGGCTTCAGCGCATCCGCAAGGTCCGCAGAAACTTTGCCGTACACGTCTTCGACGACGGCAAAGAACAGATCATCCTTGCTCGGGTAATAGTAGTAGAGCATGCCGATGCTCGTCCGCGCGTCGCTGGCGATCGCTCGAAGCGAAGCGCCGTCGACGCCCTCCTTCAGAAAACGAACCGACGCGGCAGCCCGCAGACGCTCCGGAATATCGCTTCGCGGCCGAGCCATCAGCCGAGCTTCTTTCTGAAGCGAAGCGAGGCCAACAGAATCAGCACGCACAAGATCGCGGTGAGCCAGACGACCTCGACTTCGACGTCCGCGAAGCCACCCCCCTTGAGCGTGATAGCGCGCACGATGCGGAGAAAATGCGTGAGTGGCAGGCCTTGCGAGAGGAGCTGCGCGGGACGAGGCATCGCCTCCCACGGAAACATGAAGCCGCTCAATAGAATGTTGGGCAACAAGAAAAAGAACGACATCTGCATCGCTTGCTGCTGCGTCTTGGCTAGCGTCGAGAAGAACAAGCCGAGGGCCAGGTTTGCAGCGATGAACAAGAACGCAAGCAAG
>DASYCL010000439.1:0-2114 GCA_036500245.1 Polyangiaceae bacterium
GGCTCAACGCCGGCAACTGCATCGAACACCACGACGCCGCCGTCGAGGACGCGCAGGCTGCGCTCGACCTCGACCGTGAAGTCGACGTGTCCGGGCGTGTCGATGATGTTGATCTGGTGCCCGTTCCACTCGGCAGTGGTCGCAGCCGCGGTAATCGTAATACCGCGCTCGCGCTCCTGGGCCATCCAGTCCATGACGGCCGTGCCTTCGTGCACTTCACCGATCTTGTACGTGCGTCCCGTGTAGTAGAGGACGCGCTCGGTGACGGTCGTCTTGCCGGCATCGATGTGCGCCATGATGCCGATGTTGCGCGTGCGCTCGAGGCTGTATTCGCGGGCCATGGCGTTTGGTGTGCTCTCGGGTGCGACTTCGGTCGGGACATAGACGAAACCCCCTCCAGCCTTCGGTCTCCCTTTTTCGGGAAACGCTATGTCGGTTGGAAGGGGTTCGGGGTGCTTCGCAGCTGCCTTCGCCGACCAGCGGTCGACTTGGCGGGGAGCAACCCGATCCTATGTCGTTTTCTTCATATCGCTCGGAGCGACTCCTTTGCCGTTCTAGCCACGAACCAAACTCAAGAAACCCAAATCACCAGCGGTAGTGCGCGAACGCTTTGTTCGCATCCGCCATCTTGTGCGTGTCGTCCTTCTTCTTCACGGCATTGCCGCGAAGTTGCGACGCATCGACGAGCTCGGCCGCGAGGCGTTCGCGCATCGTCTTCTCGCCGCGATCGCGCGAGTACAAAACCAACCAGCGCATGCCGAGCGCGACGCGGCGCTCCGGGCGAACTTCGACTGGCACCTGATACGTCGCACCACCGACGCGGCGGCTCTTCACTTCGAGGCGCGGCTTCACGTTGTCGAGCGCCTTGCGAAAGACCTCGAGCGGGTCTTCCTTGAAGCGCGCGCTGATCACGTCGAACGCACCATAAATGATGCCTTCTGCGGTCGACTTTTTGCCGCCCAGCATGATCGAGTTCGTGAACTTGGCGACGAGCTTGTCCTTGTATTTCGGATCGGGCGTGATCTTGCGCTTCGGTACGTCTCTGCGGCGGGGCATCGCGATATCCTCTTAGTACGGGGGCTTATTGCTTGGGGCGCTTCACGCCGTACTTCGACCGGCTGCGGTTGCGCGTAGCTTTGTTGGTGCTGCTCGGACCCGCCGCACCGGAGGCGTCGAGGGTGCCGCGCACGACGTGATAACGAACGCCCGGCAGATCCTTCACGCGGCCACCGCGAATGAGCACGACGCTGTGCTCCTGCAGGTTGTGGCCTTCGCCCGGGATGTAGCTGATCACTTCCATGCTGTTCGTGAGGCGCACACGGCAAACCTTACGGAGCGCCGAGTTCGGCTTCTTCGGCGTCGTGGTGTACACGCGCAGACAGACGCCGCGCTTTTGCGGACACGAACGGAGCGCAGGGGACGCCGTGCGCGTCTTGATCACTTCCCTGCCATGACGGATGAGCTGTTGTACTGTCGGCATCGAAAAAAGAGCCCTTTTACGGCCGGCTAAATCAGGGGCCGGATTTGGGGGAACGGGAGGGTAGCCGCGGCGCTTCGCATGTCAAGCGCGCTTTCGCGGGCTTAGCTTGCAAAGTGGCGACGATTGGGGGAGCGCCTCATACACTGGTTCGACGAAACATCCCAGAGTTCGTCTGTTCAGGTTAGGGAGCTCAGTTCGGCCGGACGCGGGGCGCTTGCGGCCGCTTGGCCGATAATGGATTCCCAGCCAAATTCTCGGGCGCTGCTCGGTGGGCGACTGGCGCATCGAACCAGGACCACGCGCTCTTCAGCTGGGCTACGCCGGCCGCGTTCAGCGCGGGCGGAGTCTCCGTCAGGAAAATCGCGCGCGCGTCCGCGCCACCGCGGCGCGTGAACACCGCTTTGAACTCGGTCGCCGTGCGCGCGCCGACGCCGCACGCGAACAGCACGCGTTCGCCGCCTTCACGCCCGAACAAAGTCGATTGCGCGGGCGGCCAGGTTTGCGGCGCGGGATTCACAAGGGCCACGCGCGAAAAAAAAGTCGGCTCTTGCTGGGCGATTTCCGCGGCGCGATCCGCGCCAACCTCGAAGCCAGCGATCGCGACCGGCCCGGAAGCGACATGCGCGCCGAATTT
>DASYCL010000440.1:0-17472 GCA_036500245.1 Polyangiaceae bacterium
GCCGCGCGCGATCAAGCGTTGCACGACGACCGAACGCACGTCCTCTCGGCTCGGATCGAGTCGCAGTACGCGCTGACCGATTTCGATCGTTTTTTCTTCGTTGCCGCTCGCCGTCTTGATGAGCTCGGAAGCCTCGTGCAAAAACAGATCGCGCCGACCGAGATCACTCTCTCGCGCGCTCGCGTCGACATACAATTCGGCCAATTTCAAGGCATCGCCGGTTTGGCGCAGCAAATTCTCGAGCAACGCGAACGCTTCTGGATGCCCCGGTACCGCAAGCGCGGCGCGGCTCGCGTGATTGCTCGCAGCCTCGGCGTCGCCGAGCGCCTCGGAGAAGAATTCGGCCGCGCGCAAATACACGAACGCTTGCTGCTCGGGTTGCAGCAACTTGACGCGCTTTTCGGAGAGCGTTTGCTCGTAAGCGAACGCCAACTCGGCCACCTTGTCGTGACGCGCAGCGGCTGCGTGAAGGCGTTGCCACGCATCGACGGGTTGCTCGCCTTTCGCAACCGCGGTCACGAGGATCTCGAGCACTTCCGCAGGATTGTCTAGGCGTTGCTCGAGGGCCTCGGCGATCTCCCACAGCTTCAGTGCAAGCACGCTGACGGGTCGACGACGGCCTTCCGTAGTCGGAGGGATCGTGGACATGTTTGAACCCGTAAGGCTATCAGACCTAACTGCGGGTTGCGCACTATCCGTGTGGCACTCGAACGCCGCGCGCGCCGTCGATTCGGCGCTCATGCACCTACACTCCTGAACTCGGTTTTCAGCGCGACTCACACATTCCGCGCCGGCCAAGCGCTCCTGAGCAGATGAACAGAACGCCGGAAAACTTTTACGGCTCTGGAACTACTTCACGAAGCGAAGAACGCGCAGAGTCGCTGATTCACGATCTCGGGCAAATCGCGGTGCAACCAGTGCCCGGCGCCCGCAAAGCGCTCCACACTCACGTTCGGCACGTGCTCGACCAAATTCGTGAGCAAGAGCCGCGCGGACAGCGCCTTGTCCTGCTCACCCCAAAGAACGAGCGTCGGTTGCGAGATAACGCGCTCGGCGCGCACCGGCGCGCGAAACGCCGCGCGGTAGTAGCTGACAGCCGCGTGCGCGGCGCCTGCCGTGCGCATGGCTGCGACGTAGCCATCGAACTCGGGCTCCGTCATCGCGGCCTTGCGAACCAACATGCCGCGCAACGCGACCGCGAGCGCGGCGCGCGTTCGCACCAGCCACTCCGGCAGCCACGGCAATTGGAACATGAACATGTACCACGATAAGCGAATCTGCTCGAAGTGACGCAGTGCAAGTCGAAACAACTCCGGGTGCCCCGCGTTGAGCACGACTAATCGACTGACGAGCTCGGGATATTCCGAGCTCAAGCAATACGCGAGCGTGCCGCCCCAATCGTGACCGATCACGTGCGCCGACGGCAAACCGAGCGCGCGAATCAGCGAGGCGAGATCGGCCGCAAGCAGCGTCGAGCGATAGTCGAGCGTGTGCGGCAACTTGTCGGACTCGGCGTAGCCCGGCAAATCCGGCGCGATCGCGCGGTAGCCCGCGTGCGCGAGCGCCCGCATTTGTTCGCTGAAATCAGCCCAATATGCCGGGAATCCATGCAAGATCAGCACGGGCTGTCCGCTCCCGACTTCGGCCACGTGGAGCGTGAGTCTGCCGACGTTGACGCGCCGATGTTCGATCTTCACGGGTCCCCTCGCGATTTGCGGTTCAAGAGCGCTTGCACGCCATCGACCACGCGATGGCTCAGGCTCGGCACCGCGCGTTGCAGTAGATAGAGCGCCCAAGCTTCCGGCGCGACCGGCAGCAGCGCGAGATTTTTTTGGGTTGCCTTGAGAATCGCGTCCGCGACGCGTTCGGGGGCGTAGTTTCGCTTTTGGTAGAAGCGCAGCACACTTCGGCGTTCGCGCTCCGGATCAGCGGAGCCGCGCACGCGCATGCGCTCGATGATCGGCGTGTTGATGAAGCCCGGGCAAACCACGGACACGCCCACCCCACGCGGCGCAAGCTCGGCGCGCAAAGCCTCGGAAAAGCCGACCACAGCGTACTTCGTCGTGCCGTAAGCGGCCAATTTCGCCGAATTGTAGAAGCCCGCGGCCGAAGCGATGTTCACGATTTGCCCGCGCCCGCGCTCGGCCATCCTCGGTGCGAAGAAGTGACAGCCGTGCACGACTCCCCAGAGATTCGCGCGCAGCACCCATTCCCAATCGTCGAGCGTCGTGTCGAGCGAACCGCCGGACAAGCCCACGCCAGCGTTGTTCACGATCACGTCCGGCGTCGCCTGTTGGCAAACTCGTTCGGCGAACGCGGCCATCTGCTCGCGCGAACCGACGTCGACCGCGAGTGCGAGTGCGCTCGATGCGCCCTCGTCGCGCAGCGCGCGTTCGAGTGCCAGCAAGTCCGGGCCCGGCAGATCGCACACGAAGAGCTCGGCTCGCTGGCGCGCGAATGCGAGCGCGGTAGCGCGACCGATGCCACTCGCCGCACCCGTCACGACCACGGATTTACCGGCAAATACGGATTGATGCGACGCTGCGCGCGAATCCTTCATGCACCCAGTTTCCGAAAACCCGGCGCGCTCATCATCAGGCAAGCATTGATGTCGACCACGCCGCGCGCGCCGAAATCTTCGTGACACTTTTTCATGAGTTCGCGTCCATTGTCGCCGCCGAGCAGCTCAGCGTAGCGTTGTCGCGCACACAAGGCCAGGTACCCCAGGTCGACCGCGGCGAGTCCCGACGCGGCGCGCTCGAACTCAGCGAGTGCCCCCGCGCGATCGCTACGAACTGCAGCGAAGCAGCCCGCAACGTAACGCCCCATCGGCTCGGCGTACTCAGGGGTATCGCCGAGTAGGCGCTTGAGGGAGCGCTCCGCGGCGCGCTCCCAGTCTCGCTCGGCTCCTCCTTCGTCGAGCGCAGAAATCAGGCTCAGCGCGCGCTCGAACTCGGAGAACACCCGCATCAAATGGACGCGCAAAAACTGCGAAGAAACGAGCCTGGGCCATTCATTCTCGACGAACGTCGCCGCGCATTTCCCCTCCCCGCGATAGCGATGCACCGATTGGGTGGAGATCAATCGGCCCCAATGGCCCGCCGTGAAACGGCCCGGCTCGCAGGATCGAAATGTCGAATCGTCCGTCGCCACACGCCAGCCGCGCTCGACGTCGTCCGCCGCGAGCGCGGTGATGCACGACGGATAGATCATGTGCATCAGCGCAAAGCGATCCGAGCGCTCCGTTGCCTCGCGCACGATCGCGGGCACGCGCTCGGCCGCAGCGCGCAGGTCGCCGCACAGGATCAACGAATTGCAGGACCACGCTTGCGTGTTGGTGAGCTCCCAAGTCACCGCTCGGCAGCGCTCGCGCAGGATGATTTCCGCTTCGTCGAGCATGCGCTGTGCGCTTCGCCATTCGCCGGAAAACGCGCGTACGAGCCCGGCCGCGACCTTCGCCAGCGCGGCGCCGTGCGGATCTTGACTGCGTAGCGCGAGGCCCTCTGCCGTTCGCACCAAGCGCTCGATGCGGTCGCGCGAACCAGCGCCGACCGCGGCGGCATTGCCGGCTTCGAATGCCAAGGCGCGACAGATGCGCATCGATTCGCCGCTGTCCAGCGCGAGCACGAGTTGTCGTGCGCCGAAATCCGCGCCGCGAATCACGTCCACCATGGCAAGCCCTGCCGTTGCCGAGAACGCGACATCGACGCGAGCCAGCGCATGAGAAGCGCACTGGTCGGCCGGAGTCGGACTGAACGAAAAGCCGCGCAAACGCAGGCGCGCGCGGTGATAGAGCAAGGAAGCGAGCGCCGCGGGCGCTGATTCCGGGTAGCTCAGGTCGACGGCCGCGAGCACTTCGCGGAGCACCGCGAGACCCTCGGTGTCGCGTCCGCTCTTCAACAGATGTTCGGCCGCGCGCCGCCGCAGCTCGACCGCGGCTTCGCTCGGCGCGGCTTGCACCGCTTCCAGATACGCGTCCGCGGCTTCTGAGCTGCGGCCCGCGTTGACCAACGCATCGCCGACCGAGGCAAGCAACTCGCTCTGCGGGCGATTCACGCCGATCTCGAGCGCTGTACGATAGAGACGCGCGGCGCGCATGAACGCCAAGCCGTTTTCGGCAGCGCGCGCTGCGGTGAGCACGTGCTTTCGCGCGCTTTCGTCGTCGCCCGCGCCTCGATAGTGCTCGACCAAGGCCTCGGGATCCGCGCTGCCGCTCGCCTCGAGCGCGCGAGCGAGCGAGCCGTGACACTCGCAAAGCCGCCCGCGCGATAGCGCCGTGATCACGCTGTCACGTACGCGCGCGTGATAAGTTTCAGCGAATTCGCGGCCATCAGCGCGAAACGTGCGCACGAGCCGCGCGGCGCGAAGTCGCGCGCGCAGCGCGTCGTTGCGCGTGATCCCGATGGCTTGCTCGGCGAGCGTGTACAATACCGGACCGTTCGCCACCGCCAAGACTTCGAGTAACGCGCCGGCATTCGCGGGCAAATCCACGACACGATTTTGGATCACTTGTTCGAGCGAAACTCCGCGCGCTTGCTCCGCGTCGGCGTCACCGCGCGCGCGCCGTTCGCGTTGCCACTGCGCGAGCTCGGAGACGAAGATCGGCACGCCGTGTGATTCGAGCGCGATTGCGCGAGCCAGCTCCGACGGCGTGGCCTGTTCGCCGTCGAGCGCCAGTGTGGCAAGCTCGACGGCTTCGTCATTCGAGAGCTGGTCGACGATGAGCTCGCGCACGTCCACACTGCGGCCGAGCCGCTCGAAGAGAGCGAAGAGCTCGCGCAAAATCGGGCTCTTGTGCCGCAGTTCCTCGCGGAAGCCGCACAAAAGCAGCAGGTTCGGCGCATTCGGGGGTTCCAGCAATTCCCCCAACAAAACCAAACTATCCACGTCGCTCCATTGCACGTCATCGATGTGAACGATGAGTGGTTGCTCGCTGCCGAGCACGAACAAGAGTTCTTTCAATGCGGCGAACGCGCGCTTTCTGAGCTCGATGGGTTCAATGATTTCGTGCTCGGGTTGCGGCACGCTCTCCATGCACGGCACCGCTCGCAAGACCGGAAAGATGCGCGCGAGGTAGTGCATGCCGGCGGGCAGCAGTTCCTCGATATCGCGCGGCGGAGTCGCGCTCAAAAAACGACTGAGCTCGTCGACCACGCTATCCATGCCCTTGAACGGCAGAGCTTCGCGTTCGAAGCAGCGCCCGGAGAGCACGAGCGCACCACGATCCTTGCTGGCGCGGTTCAAGAAGCGTTGTGCCAGCGTGGTTTTGCCCATGCCGGAGCGCCCCGACATTTGCACGACCACGGCCCGACCCGCGGCGCTGCTCGCGAACGCGGAATCGAGCAAATCCAGCTGCGCTTTGCGCCCAACGAACAGCCGTTGCGCGCCGGTGGTGAGCGCCGGATGCGATCTCCGCGCGGCCGACTCTTCGCCTTGCGCGAGCCGGCGGCGCACGTCCTCGCCGCGCGGGCGCTTGCGCGGATCGAAGTGCAACAAATCCAAGCACAGCTCGTCGAGATCTGCGGGCACGCCTTCGACGATTTCGCTCGGTCGGACCGCTTGGGCGCCTTGTTTGCTGAATAGGATATCTTGCGGGCTGCCGTCGAACGGCAAGCGATCGGTCAGCGCTTCGTACAGCATCACGCCGACGGCATACCAGTCAGCAGCGGTTCCGGCCGGAGCGCCGCGCGCTTGTTCGGGCGCCATGTAAGCGGGCGTGCCGAGGATTTGATCTTCGATCCGCGGGTTGTCACGCGCGCTCGCTAGATCGCCGACTACACCGAAGTCGAGCAGCACCACGCGACCGTCTCGCGTCACGAGCACGTTCGACGGCTTGATGTCGCGGTGCAATTTACCGGCAGCGTGGATCGCGCACACGCCCTCAGCCAACTGGCGCAACGCCGGGCGCAGCCGCTCCACGTCGCACAGCCGCACCGCGCCGGGGGTTCGCGTCGCGCTCATCACTCCGGAGGTTGACGAAGTCGCCTCGGGCAATTGCGCGGCATCCAAGGTCGGCGAGACCGAATCCCAGGTCTGGCCTGGTTCGGGCCAAGGCGTGAGCAGCGGGCGAAGCTCGAGCGACTCGGCTTCCCCGTGGTGCACCCAGCGCAGAAAATCCACGCCGTCGAGCAGTTCCATGGTGAAGAACCAGTGGTCGCCTTCGCTCACGAGCTCGTACAGCTGAACCACGTTCGGGTGCGAAATATCGGCGAGCGCGCGGAACTCGTTCTTGAAGCGGAGCAACGCCGACGGTTCCACATAGGCCATCGTTTTCAGTGCGACGGGCACGGCGGTTTCGGAATCCCGCGCGCGGTACACGACGCCCATGCCGCCCTCGCCGATGCGGCCATCGAGCACGAAGCGTTCAGTGCCTCCGAACTCTATCGACGCGCGAGTCACCGGCACGCTGACCTCTTTCGAAAGCATGAACCATAGCGAGTGCCGAACTCGCATCGCAAGAGCCGAGTCGGCTTCGGCGCTCGCGTGCTCGTCATACGGACTTTCCGGCCAAGCGCGAAGCCGTACTCGATGCGCGGATTCGGCTCGAATCGTGCGACGGCCGCGAACCCGCGTTCGAGCATGGTTATTATTTCAGGGTCTTTTTTTCTGACTCGGCAAATGTGATGCTCGCGTGATTTCACAGGGGCTGATGTCAGACAGCGAACCACTCACTCCACTCGAACGACACGTCAGTTATTTCGATCCGGACGGCGACGGCGAAATCACGATGGCTCAAACGTTTCGCGGTCTACGCGGCGTCGGCGTCGGCGCACTGATCGCCGTATTGCTCACGATCTTGATCAATTTATTTCTCGGCTACCTCACCCAAGGCAAACCGTCGACGCGGGTTTCGGTGCGGGACATCGCGCGCGGCAAGCACCCGTTCGACACGGGTTCGTTCGATCAAAAAGGCGAAACCGACGAGGCGAACTTCGCGGCACTGTTCACCGGACCCACCGCGAGCCCGCCTTTCGATCGCCTGACTCGCGACGAGATCCGCGCCATGATCGTCAAACGCGGTGATCCGAAGAAGCCCTTCGGCGAGCTCGGTTCGGTCCTGTCGAACTGGTTTTCCGGTCGAGAAATTCAGCTACTCTTATGCGTCGCGAGTGACTGCAAGAAGACGCTGCCGAGCGGCGAAGTAACGGACGCAATCAGCAAGCGGACATTGCGCCGGTTTTATAGCGGGCACTTGTTGTTCTTGCTCGCCCGGCGCAAACGCATCAAAGATGGGCTCGCGCGCGCTCAAAGCTGAGTTCAGCGCGAGCGCGCCGGGTGTTTGCGCTGGGAGCTCGGTTTACGCGTGCGACCCGCGTCTCTCACGCCGCGGCCGGGCGCGAGCGGCGTGGACACACCGTAGTCCGGCGGCACCAGATGCTGCGGACCGCGTCCGATCAAATCCGCGCGGCCGGCTTTCTTGAGTGCTTCGCGCGCGAGCGAGTGGTGCGCTGCGTCCCACCAAAAGATCAGCGCCTTCATCATGCGCTTTTCGCGCAAATCACGCGCGGTATACACGGGCTCGTTCGTGAGCGGATCGATACCCGTGTGATACATCGCGGTCGCGATCGCCATCGGCGTCGGGATGAAGTCCTGAATTTGCCGCGGGCGCAGGTTCTTTCGCTTCAGGTAGAGCGCGAGCTCGATCGTGTCGGTGAGGGTCGAGCCCGGATGACCAGTGATGAAGTACGGCACCAAGTACTGATCTTTGCCGGCGGCTTCGCTCGCTTGGCAAAAAGCCTGCGCGAAGCGCTCGTACACTTCGATGCCCGGCTTTTTCATCTTCTTCAAGACTTCGGGATTCGAGTGCTCCGGCGCGACCGAGACTTGCCCGCCGGTATGATGCTCGGCGAGCTCGCGGATGAATTCGGGGCTTCGCTCGGCCAAATCGTAGCGCACGCCGGAAGCGATGAAGACGCGCTTCACGCCCTTCTCGGCCCGCACTTTGCGTAAGAGCTCGATCAATGGATCGTGATCCGTGCGCAAGTTGTCGCATACGCCAGGATGCACGCAAGAGAGCCTACGGCACGCGCTCTCGGTGCGTTCGTCTTTGCACGACATCTTGTACATGTTCGCGGTCGGGCCGCCGACATCCGAAATCACGCCGCTGAAGCCGGACATGCGCGACAGCGTTCGCACTTCACGCAGCACGCTCTCCGCCGAGCGACTCTGAATGATCCGCCCTTCGTGCTCGGTGATGCTGCAAAAGGTGCAGCCGCCGAAACAGCCGCGCATCGTCACGATCGATTCCTTGACCGTGTCGTACGCGGGAATGCGTTTTCCGTCATAGTCGGGGTGAGGACGGCGCGAAAACGGCAGATCGTACAGGCCGTCCATCTCGCCTTCGGCGAGCGGGAGCGCGGGCGGGTTGAAGAACACCGCTTGCTTGCCGTGCACTTGCAGCAGTGACCGGCCGTTGTGCGCGTTGGTCTCGAATTGAAATAGACGCGACATCGCGGCGAACGCTTTTTTGTCGCGCGCCACTTCTTCGTAGGACGGCAGCACGACGACCTTGCCGTCGCGCACGAAACGGCTGGGGGCGGCCGCGATCGGCTCCCACTCCGCAGGGTTATTTTTGACGTGGGCGGTGCCACGCACGTCGGTGAGCGCACTCACTGGCTCGCCCGCCGCGAGCCGCTGTGCGATCTCCCAGGCCGCGCGCTCGCCCATACCGAACACCAACAGGTCGGCCTTGGCATCGAGCAAAATCGAACGCCGCACCGAGTCCGACCAATAGTCGTAGTGCGCGATCCGCCGCAGCGACGCCTCGATGCCGCCGAGCACGATCGGCAAGCCCGGAAATGCTTGGCGACACAAGTTCGAATAAACGATGCTCGCTCGATTGGGGCGCGCCTCGGTTTGGCCGTTCGGCGAATATTGGTCCTCACTGCGCATTTTCTTTTGCGCGGTGAGTTTGTTGAGCATCGAATCGAGGTTGCCCGCGGTCACGCCCACGAACAGCTTCGGTCGTCCCATGCGCGCGATGTCCGCCGGCGAATGCCAATCCGGCTGAGCGATCAGCCCCACTTTGAAGCCGCGGCCTTCGAGAAAACGCGCGATCAACACCGGACCAAACGCCGGATGATCGACGTAGGCGTCGCCCGTGACGATCAGAATGTCGAGCTCGGCGATGCCGCGCGCGTCGAGCTCGGCGCGTGTTGTCGGTAGGAATGCCGCGCTCGAGCGCGGCTTCGGATTCCGGGACGGCACCCGAAGTTCGACCAGGGACATGCCGCCCTAGTCTGCGGTGCCGAACACTTCGCGCAAGCGATTCATGTCTGGATCGAGCACGTAGCCGCCGAGACCGATGCGCAGCGAGACCGTGATCTCGTCGCCCCACGGCCACCACAGGCCGTACGCGACGAGGCGACCCGAGGTGTCGCCCGTGAAGAGCCGCTGATCGGTGCGCACGCCGCCGGTCGCTTCTGCGACTTCGCGAAGCGAGGGCGGCGCGCCTGCGATCGTCTTCGACGACCACTCGCTCGGCAAAAAGCGGAGCACGACCGCGCGCGCTTCGGCCTCGAGCTCCACGTTGAACGACGAGGCCACGCACGAAAACCGGCTATCCCAGCTCCAGCCACCCTTGATCCAGGCTTTTTTCAGTTGCTCGAGCACCGCGAACAAAGCGGCAGATGAGCCAGCACGAACGTCCATGACTGAAAACATAGCCGAGAACGGCTTCGATCGTCAGGTTTTGCGGGCAGCGCACACCGCGAATCGCTGCGCCGGCTCGGCCGGCACGGGACGAACCCGGAATTTCCCGCAATTTTGGCCTAGCCGCCGATTTTCGTCACAGCGAGCCGAAGTGTGCGCGGTTACCAGCCGAGGTCGGCCTTCAGCGCGGCGTCGAGTTTGTCGGCCATCTTTTGATGGGTCTTGAGCGAGGGGTGCGAGTCACAGCCGAGGCCGTCCGCGGGATCTTGGGTCCCAAACTCGAGTAGCGCGAGATTTTTGTCACCGGCTCCGGCGCGCGTCGAGATCACTCCGTTGAGATACGTCTTGGCTTGCGTGTATTGGCTGCCGCCGAGCATCGGCCCGACCGCTAAATAGATGCGTGCATTCGGATAGTGCCCGCGCAGCATGGTCACGAACGACGTGTACGTGGTCTGAAAGTTCATGCCCGGATCCGCCTTCGAGAAATCGTTGGTGCCGAGATTGATCACCACCGCGTCCGGCACGTACTTGCTGAAGTCCCAGGTGTCGGCCGTGTCTTTGACTGGCAACGTCTTGGCGTAGCGTTCGGGCATGGTCGGATTGGTCGTGTCACCGCCGCTGTTACTCACCATGCCGATGCCGGACCACGCCTCGGTGTAGAGCTCCGCGTCGACTGCGCGCGCCGCGAGCGGACCGTACGAAAGGTATTGGTTCTCGGTCGAGGGCATGAACATGCACGGGTTCGTGCCCTCGTCGCCGTAGCCCGCGCTGATCGAATCGCCGATCAGCTCGATGCGCCGCGTCGGCACAGGGTCGCCCGGCAAGTACGCGCTCGGATCGATGTCGAAACCGCCGAACCCCATGTCGCCGAAGAATGCTTCGGTGCGCTTGTAGATCAGAAGATCGTGCGGGCCATTGCTGAGTCCGGTGCCGAGCGTGTATTGGGTCGTGCCTCCGAGCGACGGCACGACCGACTGCTTTCCGTCGATGATCACTTCGAACACGTCGCTCGCGCCGTCGCTGAGCGTCACGCCGATCGAGGTACCGGTGAAACGCAGCGAAATCGCGCTGCCGGACCACTCCGCGACGGGCGCCTTCGGGTTCGTCATATCGAAGCGGCCGATGAAACGCGGGCCCACCGGGCCTGGTGTCGAGCCGGCAGCACCGGCATTGCCGTTCGTTCCGCCCGCACTCGCGCCACCATTGCTCGAGCCACTCGTGCCACTGCTCGAGCCACCGGCGCTCGATGCGCCGCTACTCGTGCCGGCCACGGAACTAGTCCCAGCGCTGTTCGCTCCGCCGAGCGCGCTGTTCGAGCCCGCGCTGCCCGAATCCGTGCCGCCGCTCGTGTTGCTCGAGCCACTGTCGCTCGATGAACAACCTGCGAGTGACAGCGCGCTGATCGCAACAGCGAGTCCCGTGGATCGAACGGCTTGAATCAAGCAATCAGCGTGAACGGACATCGCTCGCTAGTTTGCCATCCCTGTTGTCCGCGGTGCGCGCCAAGCGTCGCCATCGCGCGCTTCTGCACCGCCGCGCGACGCGCAGGAGCACCCCAAACCCAAAAATCTCCCGGGCTTTCCCGCTTGGGCCAAGTGGCCGACACAATCGTAAAGTTCGGGTGATTTTCCATTGTTGAGGCCTCGCACGCCTGTGCTATGAACCGCGCGCCGTCGAACGGGGCGGTAGTTAAGTTGGTTATAACGCCGGCCTGTCACGCCGGAGGCCGCGGGTTCGAGTCCCGTCCGCCCCGCTCATTCTCCGATTGATCGTTCGGCGCGCGCTTCGCTGGCGCCAAAAAGCGCGAGGCTCGTCAATCGGGCACGCAGTCGTGTGCTGAGTTGCAGTGCTCGGTCGGTGCGCAATCCTGCAGCGTGATGCACGAGACGCAATTGGCCGAGCCGTCGCAGAAGCGCTGCGTCGAGCCTGAACCGCACGAAGTGCGCAGCGGCAAGGCGCGGAAATACGAAATGCCGGTCACGTCGCAGTAGAGGGCGGTGCAGGGATTCGTGGACACTGGGACGTTGGCCACGTCCGGGATCGACTTGACCCCGCCCATGCCGTCGCACACGTCGTCGAAGCAATCGGCGGGTTGGTGCGGATGTTTGGACGAACCTTCCGGGCTCGCCACGCGTTGGCATTTTCCCGAGCTGCACACGTTTGCGGCGCAAAAACCCTGGAGCTTGGGGCAATCGCTGTTGGCTCGGCAAATGCCCGTCTCCGCTTCGCCACCCGCGCTACTCGCGCTCGCTGCGTTGTTTGCACCCGCGACGCCGCTCGTGCCCGCAGCGTCGCCGTCGTCGAACGTGGCTCGTCCACCGCAAGCAAACATTGACGCAAGCGCGAACAGCACGGCGGCATCGCGCAATCGAAACGTCGACGCGCGTTCGAAACGGACGCGATGCGAGGACGACCGCACGCTCACGGCGATTCGCCGACTCCGGTGCTGCGCCTCGAAACCGTGAGCTCTGGAGTGCGCTGCAGCGTTTGGTAGACGACGCAATAGCGCTCGGTCAGGCTGATCAGTTTGTCGATCAGCTCGGTGCTTTCATCCGTGTCGAGCTCGAAGCTGAGCCGAATCGCCTGGAAACCGACGGGCGCGTCTTTCGAGATGCCGAGTGTGCCGCGAAAATCCTGGTCGCCTTCGGCCGATACTTTGCCGCTCCTGAGCTTGACCCCGAGCGCGGTCGCCACTGCCTTGAGCGTCACGCCAGCACACGCGACCAGCGCTTCGAGCAGCATGTCGCCCGAGCAAAGCGACGCGCCGTCCCCGCCGCTCGCCGGATGTAGGCCAGCCTCCGCCAGCGCGCGCCCGGTTTGCACGGAGCATACGATTGCTTCCTCGCCGATTGTCCCCGAGGCCTTCAGGGTCACCATCGCGGTCTGCGGCTCTGCGCGATAGTGCGCCTTGAGTGGTGCCTGTAACGCCCTCAGCTCGTCCGCGTTCATGACCCGACGATAGCGCCGCAAGCTGGCTCCCCGAAGCAATCTGGAGCTTGCGCGGAACTCCCGGGAAATTTAAGGCGTTTCACGCCCACATCGCGGCACATGGGGAACGTCGTCAGGAGAAACCGCGGACGCGGTGCATTCGCGATAGTCAGTGGGGTCTGCAAATATCGCCATACTCGCGCGCCGACGTGCGCGACGACAATTGCAACAACACCGAGCGCTGCGCACGCACGCGAGCGTTGCATCATGCCATCTTGAGCGAAAAGCGCCGATGTGGATTACTGATGAGCATGGACTCCTTTCAGCGCTGCGTGGAAGATCTGGAAACGATCGGGCGCATGTTGGAGCTACCGCACGGCAGAGACATTGCCGTCGAAATGCACCGTGAGCTCGGGCCGTATCTGAAGGAATTGAGTGCGCTCGTCCAGCGCGACCCGACCGGCGGTGTCAAGTGCATTCTCGATCACGCGGAGTGGCTCCGAGTTCAGTTGCATGGGTCAGAATCGCGAGAGCTGAAGAGCCCGCGTCCTCGGTCGACCCGCCACGTCGCGTGACGTGTGCTATTGCTCTGGCGTGGTTCGGAGGCTTTCGGGGTTGGGTTTGTGCGCTCTGCTCTTGAATCTGAGCGGCGCATGCGGCGGCGTGGTCGAGAGTGACGGGCCGAGCACGGGCGGCGCAGGCACCGGCAACATGCAAACCTACGCTTGTCCGATCTGCAGCAACGCAAAGCTCACCTGCATCGACAATAGCAATACGGACAGCTTGGTCCGATCAGCAACCTCGAAGACGGGCTGCGCTTTCGACTTCGGCTCGAGCTCTTTTTCGGTCGACTGCGATACGCAGACGTTCTGCATCGAGGGCTTCGGTTGCTCGAAGTACACCGCTTCGGGCAATTCGATCAGCGTGAACTCGAGCATCGGTCGCGTGAATTGCTCACCGGCTAAGTAGCGGCGTATACCGCGGCGCTCCGCCATGCTCTCCGATGCCGTCCCTGCCGAAATCGAGCCTGGGTCTTCGGTGCGTGCAGCGAATGCCGCGCGAGCGCGGGTGCTGGGCGTCGTTTGGGTGCTCGTATCCGGCGTCGCGTTTTCGGCCAAGGCGATCTTGGTCAAACTCGCGTACCGCGACGACGTCGGCGCGGTGAGCTTGCTGGCGCTGCGCTTCAGCTTTTCGGCGCCGTTTTTCGCGCTCGGCGCGTATTTCTCCGGTTCGCGCAAAGGCACGCTAACGCGCCGCGATGCGCTCGCGACCGTCGGACTCGGTGTGCTCGGCTACTACGCCGCAAGCCTGACGGACTTCATCGGCCTGCGCTACATCTCGGCCGGGCTCGAGCGCCTGATCTTGTTCGTGTATCCGACGCTCGTCGTATTGATGGAAGCGTGGCTCTTTCAGGTGAAGATCGGTCGTCGCCAAGTCCTCGCGCTGGTCGTGACCTATGGCGGCATCGGGCTCGCGTTTCGCGGCGAGCTCGGCAACTACGGCTCCGACGTAGCGCGCGGCGCCGCTTGGGTCTTCGTTTGCGCGCTGACCTATGCGCTCTACCTGCTCGGAGCCGGGCGCATGGTGCCGAAGCTCGGCGCGCAGCGCTTCACCTCGCTGGCGTTGCTCGCCGCGGCCGCCGCGGTCTTGATTCATGCCGGCCTGAGCGGCGCAAAAATCCTCGGCTTGCCGGCGCGCGTTTACGGGATCGGCCTACTCATGGCGCTCGTCGCGACGGTGCTGCCGGCATTCTTGCTCGCGCGCGGAATCGCGCTGCTCGGCTCGGGCCCCGCCGCGATCGTCAGCACCATCGGTCCAGTCTCGACGATTGTGCTCGCCTATTTTTTCCTGCAAGAGCCGATCTCGCTGACCGAGATCTTCGGCACGGCGCTGGTCATTTTCGGAGCAGCGTTGGTGGCATCGGGCGGCAAAGCGCGCGCGAACGCCTGAGTTCGAGCGCTCGATTTTCGCGGCCCTTGCCCGCTCCGCCAAACGCGGCTACGGATTCGAACACCCACAGGCGGGTAGCTCAGCGGTAGAGCGCTGGCCTTACAAGCCGGATGTCGCAGGTTCAAGCCCTGTCCCGCCTACTGAGTCTTCGTGCGTTGCAGAACAAGTGGTGCCCCGCCTACGTCGCGGGGGGTTTGACGCCAGCGGGGCACCGCGCACACGCGTATCATACCTAAGGGTTATTAGGGAAGCGCGGCGCTCCGGCACGCGAAGAAGTCACGAGCACCGTGTTGCCCCCCGACGCGGCCAGGCCGGCCGCCAAATCACCGCGATTGGCGGCAAATTCCGGGCATCTGCGCGCGCAGTCGAAGTCGGCGAGCGTCGCGGGTAAAGTCTCGACATGGATCAGCGCGGACCGATGCCGCCCGGCTTGAGAGGCTTCGTCACCTTCATGGCAGTCGCGTTCGTGATGACCCTCGCGCTCTCGTTTCTGCAGCGCGTGCATCCGATCAGCCATCACGCTTGGATGCTTTCGTTCTACACCGCCGGCGCGTTCGCCGCGATCGCCGGCATCGCCACCTATAAAATGCCGAGCTAGCATTTTTCCATGCCGCTCCTCAAAATTTTCGACCTCCGCCGAAACCCTCTCAGTCGCGCGCCGTTCGGAGTTGCTCCTTTCGATGGCGGCACCTTCGCCTGATTTCTTATTGATGGTCACGAAGCCGCGCCGAGCGCGGCCCAGCCTTCGGCGTCGAAGAGCGCGCATTCGCTGCCGCACAAAAGCTCGCGAACAACTCGAACCCGTTCGTGTCGAACTTGCAACTAGTGCCGCGGCGGCGCTCGTGAGCACGGTTCATTCAGAACATCAGCCTTAGTTGCAGCTGCAACTAGGGCGTGACGCGAAAATCAGCGCTTGGCCGCTCACGCATGAGCGACACGACTGGCCCCTGTCGGTCAGTTCCAACGTGGCCGCCCATCATTCCCCCCGCGCGAACCTGCTGGCCTTGTTTTATTTCCGGGCGTTCGGCTGCGAGCCTTCGAGACCCGCACGCTCGGCACGCTTATTCAGCTCAAACCGGGCTGCTCGCCCGGCGCATCACTCGGCGGCCCGACGCGCGGCGGCGCATTCGACGCCTCGCCCTCTTCCTCGATCAATTCGCCGTTGCGATACTCGATCAAGTGCCGGCGCGGCCCGAACATGTTGTCGGGCTCGGGGAAAGTCAGCGCTTCACGCAGCACGTCGTCCATGTGTTCGACCAACACGACGCGCAGGCTCTTCAAGACGCGGCGGGGGATCTCGCGCAGATCCTTGCGGTTCTCTTTCGGCACCAGCACCGTGGTGATCCCGTTGCGATGCGCGGCCAGAAGCTTCTCTTTCAAACCGCCGATCGGCATCACACGACCGCGCAAGGTGATCTCGCCCGTCATCGCGACCTCGTTGCGCACCGGCACGCGCGTGAGCGCGCTCGCGATACTGGTCGCCATCGTCACGCCGGCGCTCGGGCCATCCTTGCGCACGAAATCGGGGAAGTGCACGTGCACGTCCACCTTTTGGTAAAAATCGGACTCGAGCTTCAGCGCGTTGCTGCGCGAGCGGATGTAGCTCATCGCAGCCTGCGCGCTCTCTTCCATGCCCTTTTCGAGCAAGCCCGTGATCACGAGCTTGCCTTTGCCGGCCACGACGCTCACTTCGCAATCGAGGATATCGCCGCCATGGTCGGACACGCTGAGGCCGTGCGTGAGCCCGATCGCGTCGGTCTCTTCCTTCTTGCCGAGTCGGAACTTCGGCACGCCGAGGTACGTCGGCACGTCCGCGCCGCGGATCTCGAGCTTTTGCTCCTTGCCCTCTTTCACGACCTTGAGCGCCACCTTGCGGCACACGCTCGCGACCTCGCGCTCGAGCGAACGCACGCCGGCTTCGCGCGTGTAGTGATGAATCACGGTGCGCACGGCGTTCTCCGTGAACTCGACCGGCACGTCATCGAGCCCACATTCCTTCTTTTGGCGCGGGATCAGGTACTTTTGCGCGATGTTCAGCTTCTCGAACTCGGTGTAGCTCGTGAGCTGAATGATCTCCATGCGATCTTGCAGCGGCAGCGGGATGCCGCCGAGCGTGTTCGCGGTCGTGATGAACATCACGTCCGACAGATCGTAGTCGAGATCCAGATAGTGATCGTTGAAGCTTTTGTTCTGCTCCGGATCGAGCACCTCGAGCAACGCTGCCGCGGGATCGCCGCGAAAGTCCGTGCTCATCTTGTCGATTTCGTCGAGCAAGAACACCGGATTGTTCGAGCCGACCTTCTTCAGGTTCTGAATGATCTTGCCCGGCAGCGCGCCGATGTACGTGCGGCGGTGACCGCGAATTTCGGCTTCGTCTCGCACGCCGCCTAGAGATAAGCGCACGAACTTTCGCCCCGTGGCTCGCGCGATGCTGCGCGCGATGCTCGTCTTACCGACGCCCGGAGGCCCGACGAAGCACAAAATCGGCCCTTTCAGGCTCTTCGTCAGTGCTTGCACCGCCAAATATTCGACGATGCGCTCTTTGCACTTCTTGAGCCCGTAATGATCCTCGTCGAGGATCTTCTCGGCTTCGGAAATGTCGAAGCGCTCTTCGGTCTTGTCGGTCCACGGCAGGCTCAAGATCCAATCGACGTAGTTGCGCACGACCGTCGCTTCCGCGCTGGTCGGGTGCATCATCTTGAGCTTCTTCAGCTCCTTCTTGACCTTGCCCTGCGCTTCCTCGCTGAGCTTCTTGGTCTTGAGTTTCTCCTCGATCTCTTGGATCTCGGATTTGAACTCGTCCCGCTCGCCGCCACCCAATTCCTTCTGGATGGCCTGCATTTGCTCGTTGAGGTAGTACTCCTTCTGCGTCTTCTCCATCTGCTTCTTGACGCGGGAGCGGATCTTCTTTTCTACCTGCAGGATCTCGATCTCGGCCTGCAT
>DASYCL010000441.1:0-5646 GCA_036500245.1 Polyangiaceae bacterium
CGAAAGCGCGCTGCGTGACGCGATGAGCGACGCTGCGCGCGACGTAGAAGACCGTCATCGCCGCGAACGCGCAGGCGAACAGCGCGAGCATGAAGTAGACCGCGCCGGGGATCGCCGCGACTGGCAGCGGCACATCGCCCAAATGATCGGGCAGCGGCGAGAGCGGCCTGGAAGCAAACAGCGCGAGTGCGGTGACGAGTGTCATTGTCAAACCGTCGACGACGCGTTCCGCGCCGGCCGCGCCGAGGGCTTGGAAGAAGCTCACCTTACCGTCGCGCGAAAACAGATACGGCCGCACCGCTTCGCCCATGCGCAGTGGCGCGTATAGAATCGCCGCGATCCCGACCAGACCGACGCCCACGACTTGGCGCGCAGGAATTTCGGGCGCGATCGGGCGGAGCAGATACACCCAGCGATGCGTGCGCAGATAAATCGCCGTGAGCACACAAGCGGCGTAGGCGGGTATCGCCCAGGCGGTAAGCCCCGAGAATGCGCTCCGCGGCGGGATCAATGGCAGCCCGCCTTTGTGAAAGAGCCAAACGAAGCCGCCGGCGATGACCAGCGATGCGATCACGCGCGGCGCATAGGTCCAAGGCGTCCGCGCTGTTTTTGCTCCGAGCTTTGCGTCTTCGGTCACACTCGGCTGCAAGCTAGACCCATCTTTCCCGGCACGCGCGAACGGAAGCAGGCCGGAGCGTGCGGGTCAAGCTGCGCGGGGTTTTGCGCCCGCGAGGCTTGGGGTACCCCCCAAATTCTGCTAACCGTACCGCGACCGTGACCCCTGTTTTTCCCGAATCGAATCAAAGTTCGTCGTCAGCAGAGCTGCGAGAACGGGGAAAATTGCCGGCTGCGAAGTTGCGCGAACTGCTGGACAAGATGCTGCCGCTGCCCGAGCTGCTGCGCACCTTCACACTCCTATTCGGCGAGGGTGCGTCGGTCGGCTTGTGCGTGTGGGCGTTCTTTTCGAACGCGGTGCTCGAGTACTCGACCAGCAATGAGCTCACCCCCGAACAGCGCAAGCTGCTGCTCGGAGTGATGCTCGGCAGCGGCTTCGTTGCGTCCCTGGTCGGACTTTTGTTCTTGTTTCGCGCGCGCGTCGACTCGGGCCTTCGTTTGTCGCTCGCGGCCAGGCGTTTCGCGCCCGCGATTTTCGCGGGGCTCGTCCCATTCCTGTTTCATTGGCAGATCTGGGCTTCGCACGAGCTGACCTTCGGGGTGTTCGCCTGCGTCTGTGGCTTCGGGCTGCACGCCGCGGTGCTCGCGTCGCTCCAGGCGCAAGCCGACATGCGGCCGAGCGCGCTGCGCTTGGCCGGGCAGCGCGTCGTGTCGCGCTTGCTCGCTCGAAGCGCGACCTGGCTGCCGCTCGTGCTCGTTGTGTTCGGCAGCGTGGGTTACGCAGTCTACTTTTCGTACCAGACGATCTTGCATCATCACAGCGTGCTGACGATGAGCTTCGATCTCGGGCTCGAGAACAACCTGATGTGGAACTTGATCCACGGCGGGACGTTCATGAAGATGTCGCCGCTCGCCGGACCGACGGGCGGGCATTTCGGCAATCACGCGACGCTATTTTCGTACTTCATCGCGCCGTTTTACGCGCTCTACCCGAAGCCCGAAGGGCTCCTGGTGTTTCAAGCGACGCTGATCGGCGCCGCGGCATTGCCGCTCTATTTCTACGCGGCTCGCCACATCGGGCGCTGGCCGGCTTGCCTGATCGCGCTCGCCTATCTGCTCTATCCCCCCGTTCACGGCGCAAACCTATACGACTTTCATTACCCGCCGCTCGGCGTGTTCTTCATCTGGCTCACGGTTTACCTCGTCGATTCGGGCCACAACCGCTGGGCGATTCTCAGTACGTTGCTCACGCTCTCGGTGCGCGAGGACATCTCGGCGGACATGGCCGTGATGGGCTTGTTCCTGCTGTTCAGCAAACACGTTCGTCAGGGCGCCTGGATCACGGCTGTCTCGGGCGCCTACTTCCTGATCATGAAGCTCGTGATCATGCCGCGCTTTTCCGGGGGTGGTGAGTCCTTCCTGAATCAGTGGGAAGGGCTCGTCGGTCACGGCACCCACGGCTACGCGGGTGTGATGGAGACCGTGATTGGGAATCCCGTGTTCACGATGACGAGCCTGCTCGAGCCGGAGAAGTTTCTGTACTTGGTGCAGCTCGCAGCGCCACTTTGCTTTTTTCCGTGGCGTCGCCCGATCGGATATTTGCTCTCGCTGCCGGGCTTTTTCTTCACGCTGCTGGGCACTCACTACTTGCCCCTGGTTCAAATCTCGTTTCAGTACACCGCGCACTGGACGGCTTTCTTGTTCATCGCACTGGTCGTGAACTTGGAATGGATTCGCGCGCCGAGATTTCCGGCCGACGAACGCGGGTTCGTGCGTCAGCGCGCGTGGCTCGTCACGCTCTCTGCGCTGACGTTGGTCACGAGCTACCAGTACGGAGCCATCTTCCAGCGGCACACCGCGCGCGGAGGCTTCGGCCCGTACGTGTTCGGCCAGAGCGCTTCCGCGCGAACCGACTACGACAACTTGAAGTCGCTGATCGCCAAAGTCCCGCCGCTGGCGAAGATCTCGAGCTCTGAGATGGTGGTCCCGCACGTCTCGAGTCGTCCGGACTCGTACACTTTGCGGCAGGGCATCTTCGATGCTCAGTACTTGCTATTCCAATTGCCGGCTCGCGACGATGAGCGTCACTTGCTGCATCAGGCGCTCCAAGGCGACTTCGGCGTGGTCGCTAGTGCGGGGCCGTTCGTGCTCGCGCAGCGCGGTTATGCGAAGAAAGAAAACGCGGCCGTGTTGAAGAGCCTGCGCTGAGGGTGGCGAAAAAGGCGGACGAGGCGCGAGCGCCGGCGGTGATATAGTGGGCGGAGCCATGGCGCGGCCCGAGCTGTCATTAATCATTCCTATTTTCAACGAAGAGCAAGTGATTCCGGAGTTGAGCCGGCGCTTGCGCGAGGTGATGACGCAGCTCGGGACGGTCGTGCGAACCTGGGAAGTCGTATTCATCGACGATGGCTCGAAGGACAAGTCTTTGCCGATGTTGCGCGAGCTCGCAGCGAGCGAGCCGCGCTACAAAGTGCTCTCGTTCTCGCGAAATTTCGGGCACCAGCTCGCGATCACCGCTGGTGTCGACTACGCCGAGGGCGACGCAGTCGTTGTGATGGACGCGGATCTGCAAGATCCACCCGAGGTGGTGCAGCAAATGATCGAGCGTTGGCGCGAAGGATACGACGTCGTCTACGGCGTGCGTCGCAGCCGCGCCGGCGAAACCTTCTTCAAAAAGGCGACAGCCAGCCTGTTCTATCGAACGCTCAAGGTCATGCTCGGCGGCATATCGATCCCGGTGGACGCGGGCGATTTCCGCCTCATGAGCCGTCCCGCGGTCCTGACGCTGCGCGCGCTGCGCGAGAAACACCGCTTCGTGCGCGGCATGGTGGCTTGGATCGGCTTCAAACAAAGCCCGGTCTACTACGATCGCGAAGCCCGCTTCGCCGGTGAGACGAAATATCCGTTCACGAAAATGCTGCGCTTCGCGATCGACGCGATCACTTCGTTTTCGATCATTCCGCTTCGCTTCGCGACTTGGCTCGGCCTGCTCGCGGGCTTCATTGCCGTGGTCGAAGCCGGCTTCGCGCTCTACGAGCGAATGCTCGGCTCCGTGGTGCAAGGCTGGACGACGATCATGCTCGCGGTCGCGCTCGGTTCGTCCGCGCAGCTACTGATGATCGGCGTGCTCGGCGAATACATCGGCAGGATCTACGAGGAGATCAAGCGACGTCCGCTGTATGTTACGGCGGAGAGGATCAACTGTGATGCGCAGGGTGAGCCGCCGCACGAAGTCTGACTTCGGGCCGCCCCCGATTCGAACGTGCTGCGCTTGACCTGCCGCGCCGTATCTGCTTGGTTGCCGGGCGCAGATGGAAAACGCCGAAGCTCGCGAGCCCCGGGGCGTGCCGTCGAATCGACGTTTCGGCCGCGTTTGGCAATGGTTTTGGCTGGGCAATGAGCTCAAGGCCGCGCGTGAGGTTACACGCGTTCCCAATGCGGCGTTTGCCCAGCGCGCTCGCATCGTAGCGGAAATCGCGCGCCGTACTGCGGCGACGCCGGAGCCTTTCGGCGACGGCACGCTAGCGCCGATTGGCGAACTCTATCGCCAATCGATCCATTGGTCGCTGCTTGCGTTAGCCCCGTCCACGGAAGATCGGGATGGTGCGCCCACCGCGCACTCGCCAGCGGAGCTGTGGGCCAATCTGGATTCACGCGTTCTGGTCAAAGCAGTACCGGACGGCGACGAACTCGCCAGTGTCAAAAACGCGGTCGACACACTGTCGTTTCACGAACTTGGAATTTTGCCGCACGAAGAACAAGCCAAGCTCAGTGACGGTCTGCGTCGAGTCGCGCTGGCCTTGCTCTCCGAGCTCGACTTGCCAGAGCGCATGGCCGAAGGGTTTTGGATCAAACGCACAGTTCGGCTCGGCCTCGTGGCGATATTCGTTGCGGGGCTAGTCGGTGTTTTCGTTTGGCAGCGCGAGGCGCGCGAACGCGCGCGTGATCTCGCGCGCGACCGCCCGTGGCATGCGAGCAGCGCATTTATCTACAGCGGCGGCGGCTGTACCTCGCCGAAGCAAGATTGTCCGGAGGGGCCGAATTTCTTCTTTCACACGCAAGAAGAGCATGAGCCGTGGATCGAATTCGATCTCGGAGCGAATCAACGCTTCACTTCCGTGAACGTGGTCAATCGCAGCGACTGCTGCGTCGAGCGGGCGACGCCGCTGGTCGTCGAGGTAAGCTCCGACCACAAGACGTGGAAGCAGATCGCTCGCCGCGACAAGGAGTTCACGATTTGGGTCGCGGCATTTCCGGCAGTCGAGGCGCGCTGGGTACGGCTTCGCGTGCTCAAGCAAACGTTTTTTCACTTGATGCGAGTGCGCATTCTGCGCTGAACGCGTGGCGGGCATCCGCCTCTATCGGCCAAAAATATGGGACGGGGAATGCGCGTCCGAGTTCGGTGCGCTAACCTCGCAGCACTGATGCAAAGCCACGCGACCAAGCCCAGGCTGCTCGTTTTCGTCATTGCTTATTATGCCGAGACCACGCTGCTTCGAGTGCTCGAGCGAATCCCGACGTCCATCTACGAAAGCTACGAATGCGAGATCCTCGTCGTCGATGATGCCTCGAAAGACCGCACTTTCGAGATTGGACGAGAGTACCAACGAAGTCATCCAGAAATCCGGATGACCGCGCTTCGCAACGAGTACAATCAGGGTTACGGCGGCAATCAAAAGGTGGGTTACACCTACGCCATCGCGAGCGGCTTCGACTTCGTCGCCATGGTGCATGGGGACGGACAGTACGCACCGGAGGAACTACCGAGGTTGCTCGAGCCGCTGAGAGAAGACCGGGCGGACGCCGTATTCGGCAGCCGGATGATGCAACAATTCGGCGCACTGAAGGGCGGAATGCCGTTCTACAAGTACGTGGGAAACAAGATCCTCACCGCGCTGCAGAACACGATGCTCGGCACCGACTTGTCCGAGTTTCATAGTGGCTATCGCATCTACCGCGTCAAGACGCTCGACGGCATTCAGTATCGGCTCAATTCGAACGATTTCCATTTCGACACGGAAATCATCATCC
>DASYCL010000442.1:0-4537 GCA_036500245.1 Polyangiaceae bacterium
TTCCCGCTGTCGAGGCTCAACAAGCGCAGGCGCGTGTTCGGGTTTTGCGTGTTGTCCATGTACGGGCCGCCGGGCGCGCCGGTGACGAACGCGAGCCATTTACCGTCCGGTGAAAAGGTCGGAAAGCAATTGATCTCGGTCGAGCTCACGGGCACGACTGTCGTCACTTGGCCGAACGCGCCGTTGTTGTAAGGCAAGAGCCCGATCCCTCCGGCGCGCACGGACCACGTGTCCCAAGTGCCGTCCATCTCGGCGTTGAACGCGTCGGGCGGCGCGAGCGTGACGGCGATCGCGGTGCCATCGGGCGACCACTCGGGGTGCGTGGCGCCGTTCCCGGCGAGAAATTGCGGGCTCACCGTGGAAATCTTCGCGCCGCCCTTGACGTCCCACAGATCGAGCACGCCGTCACCGCGCGCCGCCAGCAAGCGCGAGCCGTCGGGATTCAGCGTCATCAACACCGCGATTTGCCCGGCACTCGCAGAGATCGAATGCTGCGCGGGCGTCTCGGTTTGCGCGGCAAGCAAGTGACCGGTGTTCGAGTCCGCCCCCGCCGCGAACGCGATCACTTCACCGTTGCGGCTGAGCGCGTGGCAGCCCCCGCACGTCTCCGGATTTTCCGCGCTGCCTGGCAAGATGTACGGCTGCGCTTTTGCGGCGCCGAACGGTGCGCGCAAGATGCCGCTCGAGTACTGACCGCTCGCGTCGTTCCCGATCGACCAGAAGTAGAGCGCGCCTTGCACGGCGTCTTCGCTGAACGTCAGTGCGAGCTCTGCGGACGGCGCCGAAACACTGCTCGCTCCGTCGCTGGTCGACAAGGTTGCTTGCACGGTTTTTCCCCGATTTTCGTAGGCGAGCGCGCCCCATGAACCCTGCGGCAGCTCGTACACGCAATCGTCGAGGTTCGCATCCAGTACGAAGTGCCGAACGTGATCGCACGCCAAATAAAAATCCCAAGCAGTGGCACCCGCGACGTGCAATTGCGCAAAGCTGTGCGCGCGCGCCGAGCGATGCCATTGAAACGTGATCGAGAGCATATTGAGCGGATGCACGGAGCCGGAGAACGGATAGATCAAGGTCGGCGCGGCTGCGCTCGGCGTAGCTCCGAACAAGCTGCCAGGGTTGCTCGAGCCGGCCTGCGGCAACTCTGGCGCGAAGTAGCAGTGCGTGCCGCAATTGTCTTGTGACGCTGGCGGTTGCCACGGCGGGACCATGGGTACTCCGCCGCCATCGGTGTTCACTCCGCTATCTGTATTCAAGTCGGGTGATGAGCCGCCGACGATCAGGATCGGCGCGTTGCCGCTGGCTCCGTTATTGACACCGCTCGCGCCTCCAGCGCTGTTCGATACGCTCGAGCCAGCTGCATTCGAGCGCTGCCCCGCCGAACAACTCGCGAGTGCAATCGCGCACAAAGCACCCAGGCAGAACTCAGAAACCCGCGCCGCTACTTTCGAAAAGGCCATTTTTCATTCCTTGTTTCTAGCCCTATCAAGGACTGGTAACGTTACCATTTTCGACCCAACTTCGAGCTCGTTGCTAGATCGTTCGGATTCAGGCTGCGACTTGCGGAGCGCTGTCGTGCGCCGAGACGTGATGCCGACGCGCTTCGAGCTCCTGCTCAATCTGCATCAGTAGCCGCTCATCCAAACGATAGAGCCGCGACAGCAATGCCGCGAGCGCGCAGCTCGCCGCGGGGACGACACCCATCAGTAACAAGATGCCGCGCTCAGCGCGCGCCGACTGCGGATGATTTGCCGAAAACCCGTACGCTTCCAGGATCCAACCGTTTGCAGCACCCCCGAGCGCGCCGCCGAGCTTGAGAGAAAGCATCGCCGCGGCCATCACGAAGCCCGTCGTGCGGCGTCCGGTCTTCCACTCGCCGTAGTCCGCGGTGTCAGCGAACATGGCGAACATCAGCGCGGGCGTCGGCCCGAGCAAAAACGCAATCGCGGCGTTGAGCCCGTAGATTGCCGCGCGCTCCTCGGGACGCAGAAAGTAGTAGGGCAACGTGAGCAGCGCCGCGCCGGCCATACAATAGAAGTACAGGCGCCGCTTGCCGAGCCGGCGGCTCCCGAATGGCATCAGCGCGGTACCAGCGAGCGCGGCGATACCGCCGCTGAACATGAAGGCGACGAATGCGTTCTCGTCGCGCAGGTAATACTTGAAATAGTAATACAGCGTGCCGCCACGCAGCGCGAAGCCGGCGATCACCAGCGTACCCAAGCCGAACATCACGATCCACGGCCGATTGACCAACAATGCCGACAGATCGGCTTTGACGCTGGCGCGTTGCTCGCGCGGCGGCCTCATCCGCTCTCGCGTGGTCGAAAAACACAACACGAAGAGCAGCGCCGCGATCACGCCGTAGCTCGCTAGCACGAGCTGCCAACCGCGTTGCGCGCTGTCGCCGCCGAAAATCCGCGCCAGCTTCGGCGTAAAGGTCTGCACGATCAGCGCGACGGCGAAGGCGCCGATGAAACGGTAGCTCGCGAGCTCGGCGCGCTCGTTCGTGCGTGGCGTGATCACGCCCATCAGCGCCGAATACGGGATATTGATCGCCGAATACAGCATGTAAAAAATGATGTACGTGGCGTAGGCGTAGATCAGCTTGCCGTGCTCACTAAAGTGCGGCGACGTGAACATCGCGACCCCGGCGAGCGCGATCGGCAATGCGAACCAAACGAGATACGGGCGAAAGCTGCCCCAGCGCGTGTGCGTGCGATCGGCGATTGCACCCATGACTGGATCGAACACCGCGTCCCACGCGCGCGCGATCAAGAACAGCGTGCCCGCGGCGCCCGGACTGATGCCGAACACGTCCGTGTAGAAGAACAGCGCGAAGAATTCGAGCACCTTCCAATAGAAGTTCGACGCGCTGTCGCCGAGCGCATAGCCGAGTTTTTCGCGGCGTGACAGGACGCTGTTGATCGCAATCATCGGAGACTCCAGCCGCGCTCGTTCAGCGAGTAAACGGCACCTGGTATCGTTATCACATGTCACACTGCTCGTCCGTCGAAATCCATCGCGCTAGCGCATGACGCATAGCGCTAGCGTGCGGCGGCGGCGCCGCGTATTCTGCGTGCCCAATGAAGGCTCGTCGCGGGCGACCATCGAACGCCTCCACCATCACCGCCGTCGCCGCCAAAGCCAACGTCGCGCCGATGACCGTTTCGCGTGTGATCAACGGCGGCTACGCGAGCCCGCAAGTGCGCGCTCGAGTTCAAAAAGTGATCAAGGAACTCGGCTATGCGCCCTCCGCCACGGCCCGAAGTTTGAGGTACGGCAGGAAAGGCTGTATCGGCGTCGCGGTCGAATCGATTCGCGGCGCGTGGTTCATGGGTTTGCTCGGCGGGATCGAAGAAGAACTCGGAAAGAAGCACTTGGGCTTGATGCTGGCGAGCCTCAAACCCCAAGATCGCGCCTACGACGCGAGCACCGTCGCCGCATGGATCGACGCTCGCCGCGTGGACGGCTTGATCTTCGTGCGCTTCACCAAACACGAACGCCCGCTGCTCCGTGCCGCCAAGGAAGCAAACCTGCCGGTGACGTTCATCTGCCCGGATCAGCCGGAAGATTTCGGGCTCACCGTGCGCTGCCGCAACTTCGATGCAGGAAAAATCATCGCTTCCCACTTGCTCGAGCTCGGACATCGTCGCATCGGGTTCGTTGGCGGGCCGCCCGATTCCGAGGATTCGCAGGAGCGCCTGCGCGGGTTGCGCGAGGCCGTTTCCGCCGTAAAAGGCGCAACGCTCCGCGCCGAAGATGTCTCGTTCGAGAGCTCGTACATGCCGAGTACCGGACGCGCAGCAGCGCTCGAGTTCGTGAAGCGACCCGCGAGCAAGCGTCCGAGCGCGGTCGTGCTCGGCAACGACAGCATGGCGATCGCGTTCATCTCGGAGCTACAGCGCGCCGGCCTGCAAGTGCCGCGCGACGTGTCGGTCGCCGGCTTCGACGGCATCGACGAAGGCGAGCGTTGCTTTCCGACGCTCACGACCGTCGCGCAACCGATGCAAAACCTCGGAGCAGCAGCGTGCAAGGGCCTGCTCGATCGAATCGAAGATCCATCGTTGGTCGACGGCATGACCGCCGAGTTTCCGATGCAGCTCATCGCGCGTGAAAGCACCGCGCCGCGCTCGAGCTGAACAGTGCGCCTCAACTCAGGGTGAGAAACCGATCTGCGAGTAAAACGCGCTGCCCGCGTGGATGAAGCGTGGCGGCGCCACCGCGGCTTGCCAGCGCGAAAAAACATATGGATTCGTCTGCACCCGCGAATCCCCGAAGATCGACGAATCCCAGCCGTAGTCGGGCCAATTTTCGTTGATGTAACAGAGCGCTTTCACGTCGTACTCGGCGATGTAGTCGAACAGCTTTTGGTACCAACCGTCCCACGCGGCTTGCCCGAGCGCCGGCAGAAAATTTTTCTGGGGGGAGCTCTCCGCGACCATCAACGGAATTCGATGCGCCACTGCGTAGTCGCTGACCATCTTCAAATTCGCTTGGTAGATGCTCTGGTACACGCCGGGATCGAGCGGTCCGCTCG
>DASYCL010000443.1:0-8930 GCA_036500245.1 Polyangiaceae bacterium
CCCTCACCGCCTGCATGCGAAAACTCTTGACCATCCTCAACGCAATGATCCGAGACAATCGCCCATGGGCCGCCACAAATCCTTGACCAGAGACACAGCTGCTGTTCGGTCAGTTCTTGGTACTCGCCTCTCTTTCCAAAACCGTGATCAGCCCCGTGAACCAGGTGGCTTTGTATTATTTCCGTGCATTCGGCTGGCAACCTTCGCGCGCGCTCCGGCGCGAAAGAAAGACGAGAGCTGCCACGACAGGTACTCAGAAATAGGAGTTGAGAGTTTCTCGATCTCGCGCGCGGTCGCGCCCAACAAGGCCCGGGCTCGCCCGCCCGGAAATAAAACAAAGCAGCAGATTCGCCGGACTGATCACGGTTCTCGACAGAGAGGCGGCCACGTTAAAACTGACCGGACAGGCGCCAGTCGCGTGGCTAGACGCGGGCGGCCAAGCGCTGCGCCCGCGCAGGGCCAAAAACATCCCAGAGAACAATCAGAAAATAAAAACCAAAAAAACGGCAAAGCTCAGCGCTTCCCGGGCGGAGGCTTGCTCAGTCGCACGCCTTCGATTTGCTCCGCCTCGATTTCCTCGTCGCCGAGCGAATAGCCGACGAGCGGGCGCAGACTCACGTCCGGTTTTTGCTTCAGCGGCGGGCGGGTGCTCGCGCCGAGTGGTTGCAGCACGGGCGACGAAGTGAGGGCCAGGCGCAGTTCGTCGGGCGGCGGCGAAAGGCGGGCGGGCGGCGGCGCCGCGAGCGGATTCGAGCGCGGCGTTGGCGATGTCTGCGGATTCGAACGCGGCACCGACGATGTTTGCGGACCCGAACGCGGCGCGGGTGCAAACGCCGGCGCGGCGAGTGGATTCGGTCGCGGCGGAGCCACGACGCTGCCGAGCGCCGGCGCGGGTGCGGTCGCCTTGAGCAGGCTGCTCTCGGGCGCATTGACCGGCGCCGCGCTGAGCGGCGCGCGTCCGAGCGCGCCGTCGAAATCGAGCGAATCCAAGGTGAGCTCGCTGCCCGACTTGCTCGCGAGCGCGGGCGGCTTGCTGAGCGGCAACTCCGGCCGGCGCGATTCGACCGGCGGCGGACGCGTCGAGAGCGGCAGGCGTGGCCCGCCGAGCTCGGCTTTCAAACGGCGCACTTGATCGAGCGCATCGTCCCGCTCTTTGGTCACGCGCACGACGGTGGCTTGCGCTTCGTCGCGTTGCGCTTGCAGGCGCGAGACCGTTTCGCGGGCGCGCTCGCGATCTTCCGCCAATTTTTGCGCAGTGCGCTCGAGCTCGGCGCGCTCGGCACGCACCAGCGCGCTGCCGTCGTCTTCGAGTTTTTGCGCGACGCGCATGCGCGCGGAGCTACTCGCATCTGCGTTTGGCGGCGGCACGGTCGGGAGCTGATCGCGGCGCTCGATCTCGGATAAACGGCCGCGCAAAACGTGCAGATCGCGATCGCGCTTTTCGAGCTCGCCCTCCTGCTCGTCGAGCAAATCGACGATGAACGCGTCATGCTCGTCGATCAGGAACTTTCGTTCACGTTCGCCGTCCGCGCGCGCTTGATTCAAAGCTCGCTCGAGTAGCTCGACCTTGTTCTTGTAGGCGAGCTGCTGTTCGTTCGCGGCGCCGAGCATGTCGCGCAGGGCTTCGAGCTCCTGAGTCAGGCTTTCGTTCGCTTCGCGGGCGCCGCCGAGTCCGGAGCCGAGGTGTTGCAAAGCGCGGAAGAGTCCGCTGAGGCTCGCCTCGGCGCGCGCGCTGGCGGCGATCGCCGCCTGCACGCGCGCGTCGCTCTGCGCGGTCAGTGAAGGCAATGGGGTCGGTTTGCGCTCGACGCGCTGGGGGCGCGGATGAGGCGGAACGGTCGGAGAGCTTGACATGCTGTCGTCGTCGGGGGCGTCGAACGCGTTGGGGAAGGGCTCGTCCGATCCGTCCGTGACGGCGCGAAGCACGGGGAAACCGGGGGACGTGCCAGCCATAACCGGACAATCGTACAGCCTTCGCGTTCGGGGTTCGAGCAGTGCTTTTGCGAAGCCCGGCGCAAGGGGTTATGCCTTTGAAATCATGGGCGCATCTCGAGATGACGGAGCCGTGTCGTCGGGCCCAAAGCCGCCGCCGGACAGCGAATTTTCGGCGCTCGAGCAAGCGCTCGATACGCTTTCGACCCGCGCTACGGCATTCGCGCGCGCGCCAATCGCGGACAAGTCGGCGTGGCTGCGCGAAATCGTGGCGCGCTTCCTGCAGCTCGCGCCACGCATGGTGAAGGATGCCTGCGCCGCCAAGGGCATTGCTTTCGGCTCGCCGCTCGAAGGCGAAGAGTGGCTCGCCGGGCTCTTACCGATCGCGCGCAACCTGACTCAGCTCGCGAACTCACTCGACGACGTGCGTCGCTACGGCGCGCCGCGGATCGACGCCTCGCGCCTGGAGCGACTTTCGAACGGCAGCTTGGCCGTCGAGGTGACTCCGAACGCGCCGTACGAAGCTTTGTTTTACGCGCCGTTCCGCGCAAAGACTTGGCTCGAGCCTGGCGTGGACGCCGATCGCTTGGGCGACGCACAAGCCGCCTTTTACAAACAGCGCGATCCCGAGGGTCGCGTTGCATTGGTGCTCGGCGCGGGCAACGTGGCGTCGATCCCGGTGCTGGACGTGATTTACAAGTCGTTCGTCGAGGGCGCGGTCTGCTTGCTCAAGATGAGCCCGGTCAACGCCTACCTCGGACCCTATTTCGAGCTCGCACTCGCGCCGCTGATTTCGCGCGGATTTTTGCGCATCGCTTACGGCGGCTCAGACGTCGGCGCATTCCTCACCGCGCAGCCGGCGATCGCCGAAATGCACATCACGGGTTCGACCGAGACGCACGATCGGATTGTTTGGGGGTTGCCTGGTTCGGCGCGCGACGAGCGGAAAAAACGCCACGCGCCGCTGTTCGAAAAGCCCGTGACGAGCGAGCTCGGCAACATCACGCCCGTGATCGTCGTGCCCGGCAAATACACGGACGCGGAACTGTCGACCATGGCGCGCGGCATTGCGGGCATGGTCTCGCAAAATGCGTCGTTCAATTGCATTGCCGCGAAGATGCTGATCACGCCGCGCGGCTTCGCGCGTCGCGATGCCCTGATCGCGCGGCTGGAACACGAATTTTCGCTGATCGCGCCGCGCCGCGCCTATTACCCGGGAGCAGAAGCGCGCTTTCAGTCATTGACCGAGCAGGCGGCGCACGTGACGCGCATCGGTTCGCCGAGCGCCGGTGAATTGCCGTGGACAATGATCACCGAGCTCGACCCCGCTGCGCAGGCGCCGCAGTTTTCGCTCGAGCCCTTCTGCAGCGTGCTCAGCGAAGTGAGCGTCGGCAGCTCGGATCCAATCGAGTTCCTGGCCGCGGCGACGAAGTTCGCGAACGAGCGGCTGTGGGGCACGCTCAACGCCATGATTTATCTCCCGCGCGCGTCCGAGCGCGACGCGGCGATTTCCGCGGCGCTCGATCGCGCCGTCGCCGAGCTGCGTTACGGCACCATCGCGATCAACCATTGGTCGGCCGCGGCGTACGTCATGACCACGTCGCCGTGGGGCGGCTATCCCGGCGCAACCCTCGAGGATGTGCAGAGTGGCATCGGCTGGGTGCACAATTCGCTGCTGCTCCAGCGCGTGCTGAAGACGGTGCAACGCGGGCCGCTGCGCGCATTTCCAACGCCCGTGTATTTTCCGGGGCACCGCTCGTTGCGGGAGCTCGGCCGCGCGCTGTTCGATTTCGAGGCCAAGCCGAGCGCGCTCGGTTTTGCCAAAGTAGGGTACTTTGCGGCTGTCGCCTGAAGTGGCACATTCCGCCGCGCGCCAGCCTCGGTCGCGACCAGCGCCGGCCGCGCCGCACCAGGCACCCCCCAAAAATAAATGCTCACCACCGACGACGTTCGCATCGACAGCCTCCGCCCACTGATTCCGCCCGCCATTTTGATGGAGGAGCTGCCCGTCGGTGACGCCGAAGGAAAGCTCATCTCCGGAGCGCGCCAAGAAGTCGCGCGCATCGTCACCGGCGAAGACGATCGCGTCGTGGTCGTGGTCGGTCCGTGCTCGATTCACGATCCGGAGGCGGGGCTCGAATACGCGCGCCAATTGAAGCCGCTCGCACAAGCGCATGTTGCCGATCTCAAAATCGTGATGCGCACCTATTTCGAAAAGCCGCGCACGACCGTCGGTTGGAAAGGGCTGATCAACGATCCGAAACTCGACGGCTCGTTCTCGATCAATCAAGGCCTGCGCGTGGCGCGCAAATTCCTGCTCGACGTGGTCGAGCTCGGCATGCCGACGGGCACCGAATTCCTCGATCCGATTTCGCCGCAATTCATGGCCGACTTGGTCGCGTGGGGCGCGATCGGCGCGCGCACGACCGAGAGCCAAGTGCATCGCGAACTCGCGAGTGGCTTGTCGATGCCCGTCGGTTTCAAGAACGGCACCAGCGGCAACGTGCAAATCGCCGTTGACGCGGTGCGCTCTTCGGCCGAGCCGCATCGCTTCTTGTCGGTCACCAAGCAAGGGCTCGCCGCGATCGTCGCCACGCGTGGCAACAAGCATTGCCACGTGATCCTGCGCGGTGGCAGGAGCGGTCCGAACTACTCAGAAGAGTCGGTGGGCGAAGCCGCCGAAGCGCTCGCCAAAGCCGACCTGCGCGCGGCCGTGATGGTCGATTGCAGCCACGCCAATAGCCAAAAAGACCACAAAAACCAGATCAAAGTCGGCGAAGCGCTGGCTGCCCAAATCAGCTCCGGCAGCACGCGCATCTTCGGTGTCATGATCGAGAGCAATCTCGTCGAAGGTCGTCAAGACGTGACTCCCGGCAAAGCGCTGGCGCGCGGCCAGAGCATTACGGACGCTTGCCTCGGCTTCGATCAAACGCGCCCCTTGCTCGATCTGCTTGCGTCCGCGGTGCGCGCTCGGCGCAAAGCCCAAGCCTGAGCACCGCCAGGCGCGGCTCACGCGGCGCGTTCGGCGTCCGAGTTCAGTGGAGTCTCGCTGCTCTCGATCCCGGTACTGAGCGTGAGCGCGCCGTGCACGACGCCGGCGAGACCGGCGAGGAGCGTCCGATAAGACAGCGCATCGACCGGCACTTGCGTGGCGTAGCTCGCTGGGAAGGCCGAGCTGAGCTCCGCGATTTGGCCGACTTCGGCCGCGAATAGGCCGGCGTCCACGATTTCGTGGTCGGAGAGCGAGAGCACGGTGCTGCTGCGCAAGCGTGTGTGGAGGCCGATGCCGCGTTCGGTCGCGTCGTGGAGCGCGATCACTTTGAGCTCGGAGCGCTCGTCCAGCTGGCGTTGTGCTTCGCGCGCGAGCCCTTCGGGATAGCCGTTTTCGGAGATGATCAGCGCGCCCAAAACCTGGTGCGCGCCATTTTTGAGCAGCAGATCGACCACGATGTCGCGCTCGACGACCAGCAGGCACCCGACTTGGGGCGGCGCGTATTCGATCCCTGCGTGCGCGAGCGTGGGCACGCGAAGCAGCTGAGGCAGCGCATGAGCGGAGAGCCATTTTTCGAGCCAGCGCTGCACTGGCTCACGCGCCGCTGGATCGCGCCGCGTGACGACGCCCGTGCCGACCTGCGCGACGCCGCCGAGCGTGATCGCGATGCCGCCGACGAGCGTGGTCCCCCAATCGACTTTCAGCGCGTAGACCCAGATTGCGAGGCCGATGGCGATCATCAAAAGGCCGAATTTGCCGCGCCGAGAGATGTAGCGCGTGATCACGACGCGCCCGCGCGCATACTGCGAGTAAAGCCGATTTTCCGTAAAATGGTGGCGTTCGTCGTCGCTCGAGGCGGTTACGAGCGCGCGCCATTCGTCGTCATGGATGGCGTCGGTTTCGGGCACAAAGGTGCTTTCGCTCATGCGCGTCTTTCGTTCGCATCAGCGCTGCCGCGGCTCGAGCGCGCGGCGCGATGTAGCGCGCGGCGGCGACCGGCATCGGTTTCGCACGCGAGCTCGCGCATGTACTCGTCCACGTCGAGCTGCATGGTGTGGCGGCGAGAGGGCACGAATTTTTTCAGCATGGCTCGGTGATGGTCGATGGTGCGAGCCTTGCGCTCGCTCGGGCTCGGCAGCTCATAGCGCCCGCTGAGCGCTTCCGCCACGAGCTTTGCTTGCGCCTCCGCCAGTGGCATCACTGCGCCGACCGGCTGGGCTAGGCCAATAAAAAATAAATCCGCACGATCGCCCGGAAATATTCGGAGAAAAAGTGGCAAATCGTTGTGTTTCGCGGCCAAAAAATCGGGCGCAAAAAACGGGAAGCTCACTTGGTAACCGGTCGCGTAGATGATGACGTCGACTGCTTCGACGCTGCCGTCGCTGAAATGAACGCGCTTGCCGTCGCGCTTCGCGAGCGCGGGCTTGCCGATCACGTCGCCGGATCCGAGTTTGGTCATGATGTCTGGCGAGATCGTGGGGTGTGCTTGATCGAGGTGATGCTCGGGTTTCGGCAACCCGAAATCTTCGGGCCGGCCGACGGCCAGGCGATACCAAGCTTCGGCCAGCGCGCGTTTCACGATGGCCGGCAAAAGCGGCGACAAGATCTTGTTTTGGTCGATCGGCTTGCCGAAGGCGTATTTCGGCAAAATCCACGCGCCGCGCCGCGCCGAGAGAAACACGCGCTCGGCGACGCCGGGGTGCCCGAGCTCGCATGCGATATCCATCGCCGAATTGCCCATGCCGACGATCAGCACGCGTTTGTTGCGCAGCGATTCGGGCTCGTCCGGATCGATGTACGAATGTGAGTGCAGCTCGCGGCCGGAAAATTCGCCGGGGATCGCCGGATCTGGCCACGCCGGATCCCAGTGATGTCCGTTCGCGACCACGAGCGCGTCGAAGTCCTCGACTTCACCACTCCTGAGCGTGAGACGAAAACCGGTGCCCGTCGCGCGCGGTTCGGCGCGCTCGACGCGCGTTTCGAAGCGGATCCGGCGGTGCAACGCGAACGCCTCGGCGTAGCTTTCGAAATAGCGCGCGATCAAATCGTGTCGCGGGTAGTCCGGGTAGTCCGCGGGCATCGGGAAATCTTTGAACTGCATGCGTTCGCGCGACGTATTGATGTGGAGCGATCGATAGGCGCTGCTCTGTCCGTTCTTATTTTTGAAGACCCAATTGCCGCCGACTCGGTCGCCCATTTCGAAGCAGGTGACGGCTAGCTTTGCGTCCGAGAGCGCTTTGGTCGCAGCGAGGCCGCAAGCGCCCGCGCCAATGACCGCAACTCGACGCGCCGAGCTCACGGGTCGACCGCCATGTAGGTTGCGCGGTGACAGGTCGCGCGTCCGGCCTTTCGCCCGTGTGGCAAAGCGCAGCTTGGCATGCGTGATTCAGCCGAGAAATGCCGCACGTTTCTCGGGCGCGCGCATAAAGGCGCCATCAAGAAATGGATCTGGCAAGGTTCCGAGCGCGGCATCCGGGCGCAGGATGGCGGGGTCCCGTTCGTCCCGCAACACTGCTAGCATGGGGCTAGGATTTAGCTCTGATGTCGCGCGTTTTGGTGGTCGAGGATTCGGCGAGTATGCGTTCGTTCGTACGTAGCGCGCTCGAGGCAGACACGCGCCACTCGGGCTTGGATGTGGTCGAAGCCTCGAGTGGCTTCGAAGCGTTACGCCTGCTGCCGCGCGGGCCATATGAGCTCGTCATCACGGACATCAACATGCCGGACATCAACGGGCTCGAGCTGATTTCGTTCATTCGTCGGAGCGAGCTCCACAAGGAGACGCCCGTGCTGATCATCTCCACGCAATCCTCGGAGCGCGATCGCGCGCGTGGACTCTCGCTCGGCGCGAACGGCTATATGACCAAACCATTTTCACCGGAAGACCTGCAAGACGAGGTTTGGCGCTTCCTGAGTAGCGGCGCAGACCCGAAGCCGCATGGCTGAGCTTTCCGACAAAGCGCGCGACGAGTTCTTCTCCGAGGCGCAGGAAATCATCGAGACCTTGTCTCGGAATTTGCTCAGCCTCGACGCGAGCGTCAAAGCAGGCACGGCGGATCCTTCGCTCATCAACGAGGCGTTTCGCGCAGTCCACACCTTGAAGGGGCTCGCCGGGCTATTCGGCGCGGTGCGGCTCGGCGCGCTCTCGCACCGTCTGGAAGACGTGCTGGACGACCTGCGCCTCGGGCGCATCGAGCTAGGCCAGCACGTGCTCGACGTGCTGTTTGGCGCGGTCGAAGCCTACACGCGCATCTTGCAAGCCGAGAAAGCGAACTCCGACGAAGAGCTCGACGTCGAACAGCTGTTCAGCGACCTCGAGAACATCGGCGCGGCCGCGGCGCCGCACGCGAGCCCGGTCGCCAACTACGAGCTCGATCCCGGCTTGCTCGCGGTGCTGACCGAATACGAAGAGCATCGCCTGCGCGCGAACATCGACTTGCAGATGCAGCTGTATCGGCTGCGCGTGCAGTTCGATCTGGCCACGATCGACAAAGCGCTCGAAGAGATGAAAGAGCGTGCCAAGCGGCACGGCGAAATCATCACCTATTTGCCGACTGGCGAAGCCACCAGCGCGGACACGATCGAGCTCGACCTGCTCATGGCGTCGCGCGACGACTTGGCGACGCTGATCGGTTCGCTCGGCGCGGACAACGTCGTGATCGAGGAGATTCCGCGGCGCGCGCGACGCTCGGCGCACCCCGGCACTTTGCCGCCGCAAAGGCCGGACTCGCTCGGCCGCGCGGATTCGGTCGGGCTACAACGCGATCTCGAACGCGGCGGCTTCGAGCAGGCGGCTTCGCTGCGTTCGCTCACGCAAACCGTGCGCGTCGATATCCGCAAGCTCGACCACCTGATGAACATCGTCGGTGAGCTCGCGATCGTGCGCAGCGCGTTCGGGCGCGTCGCGGAAAAGTTGCGCAGCGAAGGCCAGCGCAAGCTTGCGACCGAGCTCCAGCGTCTGCACCGAAATTTCGATCGCCGGCTCGGTGAGATGCAAGACGGCATCCTC
>DASYCL010000444.1:0-4500 GCA_036500245.1 Polyangiaceae bacterium
CGGCATCGTGCACCGCGATCTGAAGCCCGAGAACATTTTCCTCGTGCCTGGGGACGACGCCGAGGTCGCAAAAGTGCTCGATTTCGGCATCGCCAAGCACGAGCAGTATTCGCTCGCCGGCAAAACCACGAAGACCGGTTCGTTCATGGGTACGCCGTACTACATGAGTCCGGAGCAAGCGCGCGGTAAGCAGATCGATTGGCGCTCGGACTTGTGGGCGCTCGGCGTGATCGTGTTTCAGTGCCTCACCGGTCGCCCGCCGTTCGAGAGCGAAGCGCTCGGCGAACTGATGGGCATGATCATCTACGATCCGATCCCGAAAATTACCGAGCGCAATCCGCGCTTGCCTGCCTCGCTCGACGCTTGGTGGAGCAAAGCGGTGGCGCGCGAGCGCGAAGAGCGCTTTCAATCGGCGAAAGAACTCGCCGACTCGTTCGCGGACGCGATCGTCGTGGCCAAGCGCATGCAGGTGCCGAGCATTCAACCTCGCCCGCGCATGGCCACGCTCTCGGAAGCGGACGGCACTGGCCCGCAATCGATTCGCTATTCGAGCCCGAGCTTGAATCCGGCGCCTGCGGATCAGAGCTCGCGTTTCAGCGCGCCGCCGATCCTGAACGACTTCAGCCAAGTCGAGCTCGGCACCGGCAACCCCGTTTCGCGCACGCGCCGCTCGGTGCTGCCCGAGCTCGCATCGCTGCCGAAGAAACAACGTGTGATCGTTTTGTCCGTGGGTGGCGCGCTGCTCGCGGTGCTCGGCTTTCTCGTGATCGTGAGTCTGCGCAGCTCACCCGAGCACGCAGCCGCCACGAATGCACCGGTTGCGTCTTCTTTGCCCGCGCCGCCCGCGTCCATTTCGGTCACACCCGCGGCGCCCGCGACGTCGATCGAGCCTCCTCCGATTATTTTCGAGCCTTCGGCGTTGCCTAAAGAAGAAGACGGCGCCAAAGAAAAAGAAGTCGAAGAAGACAAAAAGAAGAAGCGCAGTTCGGGACCGGCAACAGGCGCGCCTGCACGCCCAGCCGACACCACGCGCGATTACGGCATCTAAGCTCGAGTTTCTTTCATGACACGGACAATTTGCTTTTGTTCTGGGCTTGCTTTCGTCCTGCTCACCGCGGCTCCTGCCTTCGCCGATCCGACGGCCGCCGATCGCGCGACCGCGCGCTCCTTGGCCGGTGAGGGCTATCACGCGCTGCAATCCAAAGACTACGCGACCGCGATCGATCGCTTCAGCCGCGCGGACGCCTTGGTGCACGCGCCGACGTTGATGATCGACTGGGCGCGCGCCCTGGCTGGCGTCGGCAAGTTGGTCGAAGCGCAGGAGCGCTACGAGCAAATCATCCGCGAGGGTGTCGATCCGAAGGCGCCGAAGTCGTGGCAAAAAGCCTATAACGACGCGAACAACGAGCTGGCCGCGCTGAAGCCGCGTCTGGCTTGGGTCACGATCAACGTGTCCGGCACGAACGACGCGCGCGTCACGATCGACGGCGCGCCGATTCCGCCCGCCGCGATTGGCGTGCGTCGCGCGACGAACCCCGGCGAACGCTCGGTGCGCGTGGTCGCCAAGGGCTACCTACCCCAAAAGAAAACGATACAGCTCGCCGAAGGGTCCGACAGCAGCGTCGCGTTCGCGCTCCAGCCCGATCCCGACCAACAAGCACAAGCGAGTACGTTGCTCGACACTAGCGCGCCCGCTCCGAGCGAAGCTCCGCCGAAGCGCAAACGCACGCTCGCGTACGTCGCGATGGGCGTCGGCGGCGCGGGGATTTTGGTCGGCGGCATCACCGGCATCTTGGCGATGAACAAACATTCCGAGCTCGAGAAATCGTGCCCCGGCGGCGCCTGTCCGAGCAATCAAAGCAACAACTTGAATTCGTATCACACGCTCGCGACGGTTTCGGACGTGGGCTTCGCGGTCGGCATTCCGATCGCCGCGACCGGCGTCGCACTCTGGTTCTTGAACCGACCGAGCAGTGAAGCGCCGCCCGCGCAGGGTTTACGGGTTCATCCCTATTTCGCGGGCACGAGCCTCGGCGCCGTGGGGAGCTTCTGATGGCACGCGCGGAGAAGGCGGCACGAAAGCAAACGCTGCTGTCGCGCCTGGGCGCGGTCGCGCTGGTTGGTTTGGGGGTGCTCCTGCTCGGCGCGCCCGGCGGATGCACGAGCGTGCTCGGTGATTTCCACATCTCGCCCCAGGCGAACGGCCCCGACGGCTCATTGCCGGACGGCACGCTGCCCGATACCGGAGGCCAAGAGACCGGCCCGATGAGCTGCGCGACCGGGTTCGAACTTTGTACTTCGCTCGGCGGCTGCGTCGACGTGCAAAACGACAGCTCGAGCTGCGGCGGCTGCGGCATGAAATGCGCGGCAGGTCAAAGCTGCGCGAAGGGCGCATGCACGATCGTTTGCGCCGGCGGCACGACGCTGTGCGGGAGCGCCTGCGTCAATCTGAAGAATGATCCTGCCAATTGCGGCAAGTGCGACAATGCCTGTCCGAGCGGGCAAGTCTGCTCCGTCAGTAGCTGCGGCTTGGTTTGTTCGGGCGGCACCACGCTATGCGTCGATCGCTGCGTCGATGAAACCTCGGACGCGTCGAACTGCGGCGGCTGCGGCATGAAATGCCCGGACGGCCAATCGTGCGACGCGGGCAAATGCGATCTGGTCTGCACCGGTGGCACGACGAAATGCGGTGATGTCTGCGTCACGCCGGACGACGATCCTGCCAACTGCGGCATGTGCGGCAATGTTTGCCCGAGCGGCCAGGTGTGTTCGGCCGGCAAATGCGGCACGCAGTGTGCGGGTGGCACGACGCTCTGCGGCACGGCTTGCGTGAACACGGCAACGGACGCAACGAACTGCGGCACGTGCGGGACCGACTGCACGAAGAACGGTCAAGTCTGTTCCGCGGGCAAATGCGGGTTGCAGTGCGCCGGCGGCACCACGAAGTGCGATTCCGCATGCACGAACATCCAAACCGATCCAGCCAACTGCGGCATGTGCGACAACCCTTGTCCGAGCGGCCAAGTCTGTTCGGCGGGTAAATGCGGCACGCAATGCGCGGGCGGCACCACCCTCTGCGGCACCAATTGCGTGAACACCACGACAGACGCCGCGAACTGCGGTACCTGCAGCAACGCTTGCACGAACAACCAGGTTTGTTCCGGCAGCAAATGCGGCTTGGTCTGCGCGGGCGGAAGCACCAAGTGCGGCAACGCTTGCGTGATCACCGGCACGGATCCTTCGAACTGCGGCGCGTGCGGTAACGCGTGTCCGAGCGGTCAGGTTTGCTCGAGCGGCAAGTGCGGCGTGAATTGCGCGGGCGGCACCACACTGTGCGGCACGGCCTGCGTCAACACCACGACGGACGCCGCGAACTGCGGCACGTGCGGCAACGCGTGTCCAAGCGGCCAAGTTTGCTCGAGCGGCAAGTGCGGCTTGGTCTGTGCCGGCGGCACCGCGAAATGCGACAACGCTTGCGTCACGCTGAGTAACGATCCCGCTCATTGCGGCGCGTGCACCACCGCGTGCCCGACCGGTCAGGTTTGCTCGAGCAGCAAGTGCGGCGTGAGCTGCGCGGGCGGCACCACCCTCTGCGGCACGGCCTGCGTGAACACGACGACCGACGCCGCCAATTGCGGCGGCTGCAATATGCCCTGCCCGAGCGGTGAAGTCTGCTCAGCGAGCGGCTGCGGCGTGAGCTGCGCGGGCGGCACCACGTTGTGCGGTACGGCCTGCGTAAACATCACCAAAGACTCGGCGAACTGCGGCGGCTGCAGCATGCCGTGTCCGACCGGCCAAGTCTGCACCAGTGGCCAATGCAACGTGGTCTGTGCCGGTGGCACGACCAAGTGTGGCAGCGCCTGTGTCAGCACCAGCACGGACAGCGCAAATTGCGGCGCCTGCGGCATCGCTTGTCCGAGTGGCCAGGTTTGCTCGGGCGGAATGTGCGGCTTGGTTTGCGCCGGCGGCACGACCAAGTGCGGCAACGCTTGCGTCAACACGGTGAACGATCCGGCAAACTGCGGCGACTGCGGCGTGGCTTGTCCGAGCGGTCAGGTCTGCTCCGTGAGCAATTGCGATTTGCAGTGCGCCGGTGGTACCACGAAGTGCGGGACGGCTTGCGTCGACACCACGATCGACTCGAGCAACTGCGGCACGTGCGGCAACATTTGCACGGGCGGCCAAGTTTGCTCGAGCTCTGCTTGCGCGACGAACTGTGGCGGCGGCACGACGAATTGCGGCGGCGCTTGCGTCGACACCACGAGCGATCTGGCAAACTGCGGCGGTTGCGGCATGCCGTGCCCGGCCGGATCCACCACCTGCACCGGCGGCATGTGCGGCTGATTGGGCTCGCGCGAGCGCCCGAGCTCGCGACCACCGCGCTCTGTTGCAGCTTGTTTCTCGGCTGTTTGAAGACGGCGGATCGGCGTGCGAATTCGGCGCTCACTACTGCGCCCGCTGCAACCTTCGAAGTCGACGGCGCGCCGCTCTGCTTCGTCG
>DASYCL010000445.1:0-2227 GCA_036500245.1 Polyangiaceae bacterium
GTGGAAGAACTGCGGATGCGCGTCGGTATCCCGAGCGGTCTCAGCGCCAAGGGCATTCAGGAGTCGCACTTGAGCGTTTTGGCGGACAAAGCGAGCGAAGACGCTTGCCACCGTGAAAATCCGCGGGTCTGTAGCCGCGTCGATCTTTTGACGTTGTACCGCGAATCGCTGTGACACAAATCTGGCACTCGTGTGCGTCGCTGTTACGCCCGCGATCGGAATGCCATAGCTGGTACTGGAATTTAGCGGCCTAAGCTCGAAAATCCGCCGGAAATTCGCTCGAGCTGGACGCAATGCGCCTGGCACGCGGCTCGCATTAGCGGACCTCGTCATGAAGCAAGATACGGCGCAACTGTCCCGGCCGCAGATCCTCGTGGCGCGCGCGCGACGCGCCGTCGCTCGTGGCGAACATCGCCAAGCCATGGTCGCGCTACGCGAGGCGTGTGCACTCAAGGAACAAGATGCGCGGCTCTGGGCGCTGTTCGGCAACGCCTGCGCGCGCCTCAACCGCGACGCGGACGCCGAGCGCGCATTCGGTCAAGCACTGTATTTGCGCCAGCGCGAGCAGGACGACGCGCGCGCTCAGGTACTGCGCGGCATCATCGAGCGGCTGCGCGTGGGGCGCGCGGCGTAATCCAGCCGCGGAGCGGCTACGCCTCGCGATAGCTGAGCGCCGATTTGGTAAACGAGCGAAGCACGTTGCGCGTGCACAGGGGACACGCCCAACCGACGCTGAAGCTCTCCTCGTCGTTGGCGATCGCTGTCGCGGGCGCCGCGAGCGCGCGGTGGCGCGCACGGTCGCTCGCGCTCCCGCGCAGCACGACGCGCCTTTCGTCGAGATCCGCACTGAGGCCCGCCTGGCACTCACACACCGAATGAACTGTGGCTACCTTCATGCTCGGCCCCCAACTAACGTGAGCCGCGAGCGCGGGTCAAGAGCCGGCCGACCTAGTTCGGCCGGAGAAAGTCCTTCCCGCTCGCTACCCGAAGCGCTAAGCTTTCCGGCGATGCGGGACTAGCTCAGTTGGTAGAGCACGAGCTTCCCAAGCTTGAGGTCGTCGGTTCGAACCCGATGTCCCGCTCCAGAAGAATCTAGAGACACGAGTGGCGGCTTGCGCCGGAGCAAAGGCGCGGCTGCTGACGATTCAGCGCGCGGGCTCGGACGTCTTCGAGGCTTCGGCGGCCTTCGGCGAGCGCTTGTGATGGCTCTTGCCGTGCTTTTTCGGGCTCGCTTTGGCGCTGGCGCGAGCGTGGTGAGCGGAAGAATCGGTAGTCTTTTTGGCCGCGAGGGCCGAGCTCGGAAGGGTGAGCAGGGCACAAACAGCGGCGGCACGTGCGAGGGCAAGGTTCATGGGCGGCTCCTTGGGGGGACCCTACATGAGTCCGCAATGCACACCAAAAAATCCGAAGAAATCAGGCGCGCGTGGTAGATGGAGTGCCTTGCCGGCAAGTCGGCGCTTCATGCGCTTTGCTTCCAGAACGCTCGTGAATTTGGCTGGGACGCTGGCACTTGTCCTGGCGTTTGCCTGCGCCGATCGACATCCGGCAGAACGTCGTCAAGCGCCGCAAGCGAGCGCGCGCGCAAGCGCCGCGCGGGCACTGGCATCGGCGGAGGTTCCGGCGCTCCCGGTGGTCGTGAAGAGTCAGGTCTCGGCAGCGGAACGCCGCGCCGCGTGCGAATTCGGCGCAGGCGCGACACCTTCTCAAACGCTCGATAGCGACGAGCCTCGTGGTGCCGAGATTCCGATCGATCACTTCGTGATCGTGATGCAGGAAAATCGTTCGTTTGATCACTATTTCCAAGGGCTGCCAGCAGCCGGACAACCCGACGCAGAGGTAGCGCCCCGCGACTTTCACAACAAGGATCCCAAGACGGGCAAGCAGGTCGGGATTTTCCTGCAAAAGGTGCTGTGCAGCAAGGACGTGAGGCACGATTGGAACTCCGCGCACTTGCAGTACGACGACGGCAAGATGGACGGCTTCGTGCTCACGAGTAATCCCAAGGGCGCTCGTGCGCTCGCGTACTACGACGCGACGAGCCTCGGTTACTACTACGCGCTCGCCAACACCTTCGCGATCGGCGATCACTACTTTGCCTCGATCCTCGCGCCCACCTGGCCGAACCGCATGTTCTTTCACGCGGCGTCGTCGTTCGGCCATATCGGCAATACGCCGCCACCCGACGAGGGCGTGAGGCCGTCGCTATTTCGCGAGCTCGAGCAGAAGG
>DASYCL010000446.1:0-1542 GCA_036500245.1 Polyangiaceae bacterium
AGCGTTTGGCCGCTCGCGCGACCGCCCACGCGGCGGGCGCCTGTTCGGTCAGTTCTCATTACTCGCCCCTCTTTCGAAAACCGTGATCAGCCGCGCGAACCTGCTGGCTTTGTATTATTCCCGGGCATTCGACTGCCGGCCTTCGCGCGCGCCCCGGCGCGAAAGAGAAAGAAGAGACCGAAATAGGATGAACTGTTCGCTCGATTTCTTCGCGCCCGAGCGCGCGCGAAGGGCTTGGGCCAGATGCCCGGAAATAAAACAAAGCTACTAATTCGCCGGGCTCCCCCCTTCGGGGATCGCGAAGCGCGTGATCACGGTTTTGAAAAGAGAGGCGGCCACGTTAGAACTGACCGCCGCGCTTCGTGACACCCGAAGGGGTGAACAGGCGCCGGCCACGTCACTAGAAGCGCGAGCGGCTAAGCGCTGATGCCCGCGCAGGGCCCAAAAACATCCACTCGATGCGCGAGCGGCCAAACGTTGTGCTCGCGCAGGGCAAAAAAACAACCCGAAGGCGCAGCCTCAGAGACCACTCTTCAGAACATATACCGCGCGCCCGCACTACCCATTCCAACCACCGGCGTGAGCGGGCTCACTTTCGGGCGCTCGCTCGAGCTCGGCGTGGGCGTCGTCAAAAGCAAACCGAGCCAGCTGCCGATACCAACGCCGCCCGCTACGAAGCCCGCCGCGGAGATCGTGCGCAGCGCGACGAATGCGGAACTGTTCTCGGGCATGTTCGGGCCCTCGGTGCATTTGCCGGCAGGGCAATGTTGTTCCGCGGCCGAGTAGCGCGTGAGCGCGGCTACGCCGGTGACCGTGCCGACGCCCAAACCGGTCGCGCCGACACCGAGCGCGAGCACACCGAGCGTACGGCGCGTCGAGGAAGAGCCCGTGGCGAGCGGGTCTTTGCTGGCGCGCGCGGCGTCCGAACGCCAGCTCAAGCCGAGCGTCTTCGATTCGCCTTCGTTGAGCTCGAAGGGCAGTCGCGCTTTTTCGCCGTCCGCGTCGAGCGCGACGACCTCGTGGTGGCCCGGATTGATCGAACTCGGCACGCCGGCTCGCACGAGCTGCCCGTCGACCACGAGCCGCAAGCTGTGCGAGCGCAACTCGGAGTCACCCAAAGTGAACTCGACCAACGGAATCCGCGGGCGAAGTTGAGCGAGCTCGTCACGCGCGTCGATCGCGGCACGCATGCGCACGGAGTTCGTCTCCGACGGCTCCACGCTCTCGACCACACTGCGAAAATCCTCCGCGGCTTCAACCAGCTGCCCGAGCGCGACATGCGAACGCGCGACGTACAGCCCGACGGTCGGCGTCGGCGCGAGCACCGAGGCCTGGCGCAGCAACGCCAGCGCGCTCGCATACTGGTGGCGCTCGAACGCAGTGATCGCGCTTTTGGTCAGGCCTTCCGCGGCGATCTGCGCTGGGCTCTGCGGGATTTCAGCGTGCGCGCGCGCGGTCCAAGTCGAGAGCAGACACGCGATCAGAGCGCAGCGAATCACCTCCTTCAATAAACGTGAATTGTGAAATTGTGTGAAGTGCTTT